>JAZNDY010000206.1:0-14258 GCA_045588295.1 Acutalibacteraceae bacterium | reverse complement strand
CTCGGTATTCTTTGTTTAAAACTTCATAATAACTGTCAAGATATAATAACCGGATAATTCTTTCATTCGACAAATTAAAAATTAAAGATATTATCATTAATAATGCCGAACTGCAGACTGAAATTATTTTTTTCTTTCTTAACCGTCTTACAATTTCTTCATAATCAAATTCTTTAATTAATTCTTCAACCTTATTATTACTGTCTATTAATGATAATAATATCAACAACACGTTAATAAGAATTACGGCATTTTCGTATGAATTCAAAACGTCTTTAATTTCTGAACTCGGATATTTTGAGCTGACTTTTATATTAATTTTTTGTCCGATTTTATATTCATTATGTTTCTTGGTATAATCATATCTGTTTTTATAAGTTTTACCGTCTATGTTATATTTAACGTAGACCTCATAATCTGAATCGTCATCTTTATCTATTTCGCAAACAGTTGCTTCAACCGTTTCATATTTGCCGTCTGAATTTAAAACGGCATTAATATCATCAAAAACTAAAAAAAACGAAAAAACAAATATAAAGAGAATTGCAATAAATATAAAAAAATTCTTTTTCAATACAATCACCTCAAAGATTACTTATGCTATCAACGTAACCTGCTCTCTTTTGAAGCGTTGTTGACGAAATCTGGGCAATATAAACCTTATCTTCCCCCTCTTTATTGCGGCAGACAATAAAACTCTTTGGCAAATCGTAGCAAACGTTTTCAACTATACCTGCTTTTTCTGCCATCGCAAGATAATTTCGTGTGTTTTTGGAAACGGTTGTTGTGTCAAGGTCAAAAATGCCGATTATATCATCAAAATTAATAACCTTATCCATACCAAGGTGAAGATACATTTTTTTACCCCATTTCGCTGATTTTTCCGTCTTTAACTTCAAATGCCTTACCCTTTTTGGAGCGCAGAAGCTGTGACGGGTCACAGCAAGTAATAAATACCTGCCAGTTATCAAGATAATTCAAAATAAACGTCTGTCTGCCTTCATCAAGCTCACTCATAACGTCATCAAGCAAAACAACAGGGCATTCACCCGTTATTTTTTCAATAATTGATGCTTCACCAAGCTTAAGAGCAAGTGCACACGACCTTTGCTGACCCTGTGAGCCGTAAACACGGGCATCTTTGCCGTTAAGAATCAGCACAATATCGTCAGTATGAGGACCTGAGTTTGTATAAAGCCTCTTAAAATCAGCTTCTCTTGTTTTAATTATGTTTTCTTTAAGCTTTTCTTTAATTTCCGTTTCGCTTATATTTTCTTTTGAAAAATCATAATAAAACGAAAATTCTTCTTTTCCTGAGCTTATTCCTTTATATATTTCGCCTGAAAGCTCATTAAGCTGTTCAATATAATCAAGCCTGTATTTAATAATTTTTGCGCCGAGTGACGCCAATTCTTCGTCCCAAGGTTCAAAATACATCAAATCGAATTTTTTCTCTGCATATTTTTTAAGCAGAGCGTTTCTCTGGTCAAGCACACGCAGATAACGTGACATAATAACGGCATAATTAGGCTTTATAAGGCTCAATGCAATGTCAAGCATCTTTCGCCTTTCAGAGGGTCCGTCCTGAACAATGCCAAGCGTATTAGGCGAAAAAACAACAGAAAAAAACTTGCCCATCATAACTCTGGGAGATTCTTCTTTAACACCGTTAAGCTCAATTTCTTTGCGTTTGCCGATTTTCATAACAGCGTTTTGTTCACGCTGCTGTGAATAAAAAAGAGTTTCAATTTCAGCCACATCCTCGCCCTGCTTAATAAGCTGGGCGTTTTTTCTTGCCCTGAAGCTGTAAAAACCCGTCATCATCCAGATGCTTTCAATAATATTGGTTTTACCCTGCCCGTTTTCGCCATAAATAACGTTCATTTCCGGATGAGGAGTAAACTCAATCTCATCAATATTCCGAAACTTTTTTGCGGAATGGAAGCTTATTATCAAATTTTTCACCATTCCTTTCAAAAAACTGAATACGGGCGATTAAAAATATAACCGCCCGATTTCTTAATCAACAATATAGATAACTCTTTCAAACTCGGCAGAATCACCTTTGCGGAGCTTTTTGCCGCGCATTGTGCATACCTCACCGTTAACCTTGACTTCGCCTTCCTGAATAACGATTTTTGCATGGCCGCCTGACTGAACGGCATCGTTCATTTTAAGAAAAGCATCAAGCCTGATAAAATCGGTATCTATTTTTTTAGTTACTTTTTGTTTTTCTGCAACTTTAACTTTAATTTTCATTTTTCAACCTCACAGGAAGAATAAGGAAGATAAATTCATCACCCTCAGGAGGAACAATGAGGATAGGTGCAATTGCGCCGTTAAGCATAATTCTGACCTCATCAGTGTCACAAACCTTAAGAGCGTCCAACATATACTTATTATTAAAACCGATTGTGCAGCTGTCACCCTCAATTTTTGCAGGCAGCTTATCGTTTGCAGTGCCGAGAGAAGTGATGCTTGAAATCTTAACCATATTGTCGCTGAAAACGCACTTAACAGGGCTCTTAATCTTATCTGTGATAATAAGTGAAGTTCTGTCAATACTGTCAATCAGGCTTCTTGTGTCAACGTTGATAACGGTTTTTGTTGACGAAGGGATAGCCGCTTTATAGTTAAGAAATTCACCGTCAAGAAGACGTGAAATAACACTGTAACCGTTAACGTCAAAAATAATGTGTCTCTTGCCAACTTCAATTGTAACAGGCTCTTCATTTGCATTCATAAGTTTAACAACTTCTGAAAGTGTTTTTGCAGGAACAACAAATGAAAGATTTTCGCCTGAATATTCAATCTTTTCATTTCTGATTGCAAGGCGGACACCGTCAACCGCAATAAGGCGAAGATGATTTTCTTCAATTTCAAATTTAATGCCTGTGTGAACGATTTTGCTGTCTTTGACTGCGGCAGAAAAAATTGTTTTTCTGACCATATCTTTAAGCACGTTTTCATCAACGTCAATCTGATATCCGCCTGTAACAGAGGGAAGTTCAGGATATTCTTCTGATGAAATGCCGATAAGTGTTGATTCAAATTCTCCGCTTGTAATAGAGGCAATTTGTCTTGAATCGCTGTCAATGCTTACTGTGCTTTCAGGAAGTTTGCGAAGCGTTTCACTGAACATATGGGCATTAAGAACAAGCTCGCCTTCTTCTTCAACTCTTGCCGCAATAACGGTTTTAATACCCATTTCAAGGTCGTAGCCTGTGAGAGTGAGCATACCGTCTTTTGCAACCATAAGAATACCTTCAATTGCAGGGATAGCCGTTTTGGTTGAAGCTGCTCTTGAAACGTTTTGACAAGCCTCGGAAAGCTCGAGCGAATTACAAATAACTTTCATTTTTATGCCTCCTGAAGTTTTACACCATTCACACACGGTGAATGAATAAAAAATTAAAGTAACAGTATGTTTTTTTCTTTATTAAGTTATTTCATATCTATATTAATAGTAGTAATAGTAGTGTGTGTTAAAATATGGAATAACTCTGCAAACCGTTGATATAAAACGGATTTGCGGCTTATTTGTTTTACACCCGCAGGTGGAAAACTTTAAGTTATTAACCTGACATTTTTTGACAAAGTTAATATGTGGAAAACCCGCGTGTGGAAAAGTATAAATATGTGGAAAACTTTTTATTAATCAAAGCTCTTTTCTGCCTTCCATAGCTCTGATAAGAGTGAATTCATCTGCATATTCAAGGTCTGCGCCGACGGGCACGCCGTAAGCAAGTCTGCTCACGCTGATTCCGAGCGGTTTGATAAGCCTTGAAATATACATTGACGTTGCTTCACCCTCAACAGTCGGGTTGGTTGCCATAATAACCTCTTTAACAGTGTCGTCGCCAAGGCGCATTATGAGCTCTTTTATGCAGATATCTTCGGGGTTAATATCATTCATCGGCGAAATAACGCCGTGAAGCACGTGATAAAGACCGTTGAATTCGTGTGTGCGTTCAATTGCAATAACGTCTCTCGGGTCTTCAACAACGCAGATAACCGATTTATCTCTTGATTTTGAATTACAAACGGAGCAAACTTCACCGTCTGTGAGATTGCAGCAGATTTCGCAACGCTTGATGGAGCTTCTTGCTTTTTCAATTGTTTCAGTGAAAATTTTTGCATCTGCTTCACTCATTGAAAGAATATGAAAAGCAAGCCTTTGGGCGTTTTTTTTGCCAACCGAAGGGAGCTTTGCAAACTGTTCAATCAGTTTATCAAGCGAAGGAGTAAAGCCGCTCATTAAAGAAGACCGGGGATGGAAAGACCGCCTTTAGCCTTTTCCATACCTTTTTCCATAGCTTCGTTAGCCTTGCGGATGCTTTCGTTAAAAGCAGAAATGATAAGATCCTGAAGCATTTCGATATCTTCGGGGTCAACGATTTCAGGCTTGAGGTTAACTGCAGTAACTTCGTGAGCACCGTTTACAACAACTTCAACTGCGCCGCCGCCAACGGAAGAAGAAAATTCTGTTGCTTCAACTTCCTGCTGGATTCTCTGCATATTTTCCTGCATTTCCTGAATTTTTTTCATCATATTGCCGCTCTGAGGAGCGTTGGGGATTCTTGCCTTCATTTTATATTCCTCCGTAATCAGTTATTGTTAAAATTATTGATTTTGTTTTTTAAATTTTCAAGCGGATTTGTTTCTGTTTTTGTTTTTTCTGAATTTGAAACGGCAATTTTCATTTTCTGACCCAAAACGTCATAAATGGCGCGTGAAAGCTCTCTTGAATGTGTATCTGTGCAGATAAAATCAAAAAGAGTGGGGTTATTTGAATTAATGATTACTCTGCCGTTTTTGATAACCGCCGTTGAATCAGCCATAATGCCGAAAAGCGGAATATCATATTTTTTAAGTGCTTCAAGCACGTCTGACCAATTATAAAAAGGACCGTCATCAACAGGTGAAACTTTTTCAGCTGTTGAATCAGCAGAATTATTTTCTTCCTGTTTTTCAGGCTCCTGATTAATCGGAGCTGCCTTCGGTTTTTCTTCGGCAGTCTGTGAGGGAGCTGTTTCTTTTGGAGCAGAAACTGTTTTTTGTGTTGCAAGAAGATTAATTTTACTTTCAAGGAAAGCTATTCTTTCTTCAAGCTCTTCGTTACCGCCGCCTGCCGCAACGGGCGAACACATTTTTATAACGGCTGCTTCAAGCTGAATTTTTTTATTGACGGCATTTTTGATGTTGGCTGCCGCTTTTTCAAGAATTTCAATGCAACTGAGAATTTTTGAAAGCTTGAGCTCATTTGCTCTTGCTTTGATTTTTTCAAGCTCGTCCTTTGAGCAGACAATCAGCCCTTCACATTCTTTAACGGTTTTTGCAACCATAAGGTTTCTGAAATGAAGTGTCAGCTCTGTGCAAAGCGAGTCAATGTCACACGATTCGTTATGGAGCTTTGAAACAAGCTTCAATGCCGCGGTGAAATCACTTTTTGCAACGTATTCGGAAAATGAGAAAAGATGAACTGTGCCTGCAATACCTGCAGCGGCACTGACTGCATCTTCATCAATATTGTTACCCATTGCAAAGCAACGGTCAAGCAGAGAAAGAGCGTCTCTCATACCGCCATCTGCAATTCTTGCAATAAGAGCAGCCGCATTTTCTGTGAGAGTAACGTTTTCTTTTTCTGCAACGTAAACAAGCCTTGCAGTTATATCCTCGGGTGAAATACGTTTAAAATCAAACCTCTGGCAACGTGAAAGAATTGTTGCCGGGAGTTTATGTATTTCTGTTGTTGCAAGGATAAAAATAACGTGTGAAGGGGGTTCTTCAAGTGTTTTGAGCAACGCATTGAAGGCGCCGATGGAAAGCATATGAACTTCGTCAATAATATAAACCCTGTATTTTGCATTAACGGGCGTGAAGTTTGCTTCTTCGCGTAAGTCGCGGATATTATCAACGCCGTTATTACTTGCAGCGTCAATTTCAATAACGTCAAGAATCGAACCGTTTTCAATTCCTCTGCAGATTTCACATTCGTTGCAGGGATTGCCGCCAACGGGGTTAAGGCAGTTAACCGCCTTTGAAAGAATTTTTGCGCAGGTGGTTTTGCCTGTACCTCTTGAGCCTGTGAAAAGATAGGCGTGAGAAATTCTGCCGCTTTCAAGCTGGCTCTGAAGAGTTCTTGTTACGTGTGGCTGACCGTATACGTCACTGAAAGACTTTGGTCTCCACTTTCTGTATAAAGCCTGATACATTCTTTTCACTCCCTGTTATTTCAATTTAAAAAAAGAGAGCTTTGTCTTGGTCATATGGCGGCAGGCAGACTGTGGCGCACAAAATTGTCCGCTTAATGCTGCTCGGTTCACCCGCCTGACATGGTTCACGGTATCCTGTCGCACAGGACCCACACGCCACATGACCAAAATAAAGCTCTTGTCTGCTTTTATTCAGCTAATCATATATGCATATATTATATATTATATTTAAAATAATATCAAGTGTAATTTTTGGTTTTATATATTATTTTTTAAAAAATAATATTAAAAAGATTTGTTTTTTTCACGTTTTTGGCTGTTTCTGAATATTCTGCTAATAACGGTAACACAGGAGGTCAGATTATGAATCAGGCATATTTTCTCGGTTCAAGTGCGGGTAACGGATTTTTTTCGCTGTTCAACCGCCTGATACCTAAAATTGAAGGTCAGTATACCTATCTTATAAAAGGCGGGCCGGGCACAGGCAAATCATCTTTTATGAGAAAAACGGCAGATGAACTTGAAGAAAAAAACATTGAATGCGAAAAAATTTATTGCTCGTCAGACCCTGATTCTCTTGACGGAATTATTATTCCGTCGCTCAGAGTATGTATAGCTGACGCAACTTCTCCGCATATGCTCGACCCGGTTTATCCCGGTGCAAGTTCTGAAATTATTAACCTTGGCGAGTGTTGGGATAAACAAAAGCTGCGTGGAAAAAGTGAAGAAATAATTAAACTGACTGATGAAAACAGCGCCTGCCACCGCAGATGCCGCAGATTTATTGAGTCTGCTTTTTCAATTTACGGTGACGGTGAAAAAATCTGCCGCGATAATACCGATAAACGCAAGCTTGAGCGTTATGCCGCGCGGATAGCGGCACGGTATTTTAAAAGACCGTCAGGCAGAATAGGCTTGGAAAATCTTCGTTTGCTTGAAGCAATAACACCAAAAGGTTATTATTTTATAAACGACACCGTTAACTGTTTGTGTGATAAAAAAATTGTTTTTGAAGATGATTTCGGTGTTGCGGCATCAGTTATTATTGCCGAAATTCGCACTTATGCGCTGGCTTCGGGTTTTGACGTTATTTCAAGCCCGTATATCGGTAATGAAAAAAGAATCCGTCACGTTATAATACCGAATATCGGTCTCGGATTTTTTACAAAAGACAGATTTTGTTCACCTGCACCTGAAAACGCAAAATTTGTTCCGCTCAGAAGATTTTATGACTCCGACGGATTAAAAAATAATAAAGCCAAACTTAATTTTGCAAAAAAAGCATCAAAAGAGTTAATCAGCGAAGCTTTTTCTGCCCTTAAATCAGCAAAAACCGTTCACGATGAGCTTGAAAAAATTTATATTGAAGCAATGGATTTTGATAAGGTTGAAGAAATACGCAAAGATATAGCAAAGCGCATATGGCAAAGCGAATGGTGGCCTAAAGAATAAATAAAACCCCGTGTTTTAACACGGGGTTTATTCTATTTTTTAAATACAAACAAATACTCGTGTGCAATCAACAGAAAGTTGTATTTAACACTATTGGTTTTCCAATAACCCGTTGCTTTGCAGTTGTGTTGCTCTTTGATTATCAGCTCTTTCAGTTTGAATCCTGCATCCTGAAAGGCTTTCATTACATCAAATGACATAGGTATCATATGACCTTTCTGACGAGTATCACCCATAAGAACAGCACAGAATTTGTCTTTTTTCAGAACACGGTAGCTTTCAGTTGCGACCGTGTTCATTTCTTTTATGAAATCTTTTACTTTCAGCAAAGATAAATCTTCGGGAATATCTTCACTATATTGAATAATATCCGCATAAGGTGGATGAGTGCAAATTAAATCAATACTTTCGTCGGGAAGAAAATCAAGATTTCTAGCATCACCTTTACGGATATACACTTTACCGTTTGCACCTTCGTGTTCAAAATCGGTCTTTTCCTTACATCTTGCAAGAGCAACATCATTAACATCAACACCGCCAATATCACGGTTGAGTAGTTTTGCTTCAACAAGAGTTGTGCCTCCGCCTGCAAACTGGTCAAGAACCATATCTCCCTCTTGCGAATATCGGAGTATGATATTTCGAGGAATATACGGCGACCAGTTACCACGCCATTTAGCATCGTGAGTAGCCCAATCTCCACGTTTTGGAAATGACCAATGAGTAGTCATTTCAAGTTCAAAATCTTCCGGCTCCCACTTGGTTATTTTTTTAGCCATTACTGTTTGTCCTCAATATATAAAGTAATATTTTTTTCTTCAACATTATAAAACCACTTGCACTGTTTAGGTGTTATAACACCTTCGTTAGAAAGCATGTTATAGTCTCTCAAAAATGATGTCACACTACCAAAATAATTTCTTCCCTTATTTATATTAAAAGTGTATTCCTTTTCATTGTTAACAATAACTTTCATACTTGTTTGTTCATCGTCAAATTGTCTCATAATCGAAGAAGGAATAGATACAATTCTCGCTCTTATATCATTGGCAGTAATAGTTTTTTCAACTGTATTTTCATGGTTAACGGCAGAAGTTGAATTTACTTGATTGATGATGTTTTGTGACCTATTTAAATTCAAAAACAAATCCATCTGTTCTTTACTAAAAATAGGCTTAAACAAAAAGCCTATTTTATGATCAATACAACTCATCACTAAAGATTTACCGCTTATTATAACCACAGGTTTAGAGGGATCGTTGCTCGCTTCACTAACTGCATCTGCTGTAAAATCAGATGTTGTAATCATCATACCTTTATCACCAAAAGGGATTGTTCCTTTGAGCTCTCGAATTTTAGAGACATTAACTTTATTTGACAATGCATATCTTTTGGCTTGGATATAATAATGTGTTACATCAATATCACTAAAATCACCAACACCTTTTCGCACAGCTTTTAAATCTATCCCTCCATCACGAGAACGCTTGGTTACTTCAACCTCATCTAGTCCCATTTTTAAAAGATATTCCTTTAAAAACTCTTCAAATGCGTATCCTGTTTCAAAATATTCATAGAAAGATTGTTGTAAATCTTTGATTTCTTGTTCTGAAAGATTTGAACTGATTTGCATAACTATTTCCTCATTTCATTACTTTCTCTATTACGCCATTTTCTAAGTCTTTGATGTTATATATGTGTTCCATAACATCAAATGTTTCTTCAAGGTTGTTTCTGGCACTTATCCAACCCTTACCATCAGTAAACCAAACAAAAGTTAATCCGTCTATTTCTTCGGTTTCCCAAGCAAGAGTTTTGTAGCTTCTTGCAGTTTCATTCAGCTTGCTGCCGCCACTGCCATAAAAATTAGTTTCAATGGCATAAATCATATCATCTGTTTTAACTACAAAATCAAAACGTTTTTCCATTTTGCCTTGATTTGAAATAGCAGATAAGTCTATACCCCACTTACCGGTTATTTGATGAATATACATTTCCTTAAAATAATTTTCATCCTTAATAAATCCAGCCTTTTTAATGAAGCCTTCCACCAAATCTTCCATTAAATGACCGCCTCGATTTTTGCGACCATTAGAATCCATACCAGTTTCTACACCTGTTGCATAGTCAACAAGATTGCTGATTATATGATTTTCAATCAAATCGAACAGACCTGTTTTTCTCATAAAGGTTTTGTATTGCTCAACAGAAAGAGTTGGTCTGTTAAATGTATATGTAAATGCACCATAATCATCAATGGCATAAATTTCATTTGCTCTTACAGCCAAAAGAAGAGGGATACATTTAAGAACGTTAGGGTAATCAGCTATCAACTTCTCAAAGTCACTTTCAATACTTTTCGAGCCAATCAATGAATTGAGAATATTTAATTCAACTTTTATGCTGTCAATGTTACGGTGTACCTTTTCAAAATCAACATAATATCCGTAGTCAGCTATACTGTCACGAAAACCTGATAGCCAAGTGTTAAAATCTCTCATAATCAATTCTCCTTAAAAGTTCGAAATTAAAAGCTCTTTGATTTTACCTCTGTTTTTGCTGTTGCTGTTAATCATTCTGACAGCATCAACTCTTGTTATGTTATGTGAAGCATATATTTCATCAAAGAAATCATCTTCTTCATTTGCATTTTTAGGGTCAGAATTACTTACAACAATCCTTGCTCCTTTTTTATCCATTTCATCTACGAATCTTGCAAGTTCTTTCTGTGCATCATCATCAAACAAAGCTTCAGTATATGCAGTGAATCCGGATGTTTCAGTTAAAGGTCTGTAAGGTGGATCGAAATATACAAAGGTGTGCTCATCAATGAAATCTGCCGACTCTCTATAATCGCCACAAACAATATGAACGTGTTGAAGTTTATCAGAAACGGCTATCAAGTTCTTTTCATCACATATTAAAGGATTTTTATATGCTCCCATAGGAACGTTGAATTGACCTTTTTTATTAACTCGGTATAGACCATTAAAACAAGTTCTATTTAGAAATATCATAAGTGCGGCAGTTTCAACATTGAAATTATTTGTACTTTTAAGATAGTTGAATCGTTCTCTTTGAATATAATAGTAATCTTTTCTGCCTTCATCATCTAAAGTTAGGAATTCATCTTGCAAATTATTCAGTAAAGAAATCAAGCTATCAACATCATCACGTATTACCTTGTAGGTATTCATCAATTCAGTGTTAATATCGCTGATGTAGATTTCTTTCAAATCATATTTGCTCAGAATGTCAAATAAAACTGCACCGCCACCAACAAGAGGTTCAGCATATTTTGTGAATCTTGAATCTGCAAAAGGATAGTATTTTTCAATTTCTTTGAGGAGCTGACCTTTGCCACCTGCCCACTTTAAAAAGGGTTTAACAGATTTTTCTTCCGTCTTTGCATATCTCAACGTTCTCGCATCTTCCGGCTTGGTTGCATCAATAGGAATAATCCACATATTGCCAAGCATTGCCGCATTTTCAATTCGATTTTCTCTGCAAAGAGTTATAACTCGTCTGTGAGAAATATTCCATTTTTCAGCAGCTTCATTCGCAGTCATAAAAGCTAACATAATAAACACCCCTTTGTTGGTTATATTATATTCCAAGTCTGGAATAAATGCAATAGAAAATCCCCGTGTTTTAACACGGGGTTAAATTATCCTAAATTCTTTTTTCTGAAATTGAATGCGGCGCTTATTGCAACAAGACCAATTACTGTGATTATTGTTTCAATCAGCATATAGGAGCCGTTATAAACCAGCGAATAAACGCCGACGAGCATATTTTCGGGCGCATAGCCGCTCCAGATTGTTACTCCGCTGATAAAATGGCAAACAAAACGGATAAAGCAAACAATAAGCCCGCCTGTTATAAGAGCTGCGGTTTGGTTTTTTATTTTATGTTTGAACATTCCGCCAAGACCAAGGCATCCGAAAGCAACAAGATAATCAGCAAAAGCAACAATCAGCCAGGCAATAATACCGCTGACGTAACTGAAATTTTTGAAGCCCATTATCATCTCAAAAAGAGCAAGACCTGTTGATGCAACCATACCGTATTTAAGACCGTGGCGGTATGAAACAATGATAATCGGCACCTGACCGAAAAGGCTGAATCCGCCGCCGTAAACAAACGGCCATGGCAAAGCATCAGAAACAGCAAACAGGGCAATTGAAAGAGAAAGCATTATTGCGCTTTCTGCAAGTGAATGGGTTTTGTTAAGCTTTTTTTGCACAGATATCCTTCCTTTCTTATGCTGATATGCCGCATAGTATAAAGGAAAATGCATATTAAAACAAAACGCTCGGTGTTTATCGCACCGAGCGTAAAAAATATGCACTGAAGCCTTTTCCTACGCCCGCATTACCGGGATCAGGTTAGAGGGTATAATCTCAGCCAACTTAAAAGTCAGCACCCCTGAGTGAACTTTATTCTTTTTTTTCAGCAAGAGCCGCCTTGCCTTCGGGTGTGTCACGGTAAAACTGAGTTTTAGGGTCAGGATGCTTTGTTGAATTCCAGAGGTCTTCTGCAACAGGTTTCCATGCAGCGGCAAACTTATCACACCTTGAGCAAAGTGTTTCTGCACTTTCGGGAGCAATAAGGTCTGTTGAATTTGCGCCTGTTTCAGCAACCATCTTACGCAGACAATCGGGATTTTCAAGCATCGGGCAGGGTCTTAAGTGGTTATCGTTGAAAGGCTGATTATGGTAATATGCCTGAAAAAGCGGTCTCTTGAGCGCTTCAAGCAAAGTATGCGTTCTGATGTTTGAATCCGAATAATGGATAAAAACGCAAGGCTCCATATCGCCTTCTGAATTGATGTGAAAATAATTTCTCCCGCCTGCGATGCACCCGCCGACGTATTCTGCGTCATTCTGGAAATCCATAACAAAAATGGGTTTGCCGTTTTTACCGTTACGCACTTGGCGAAGCCATTTATACATATGAACTCTGTCATCAGGCTGGGGAATGAGCTCAGGCAATGCATCGTGGCCAACGGGCATATATGCAAAATAGAAAGCAAATCTTGCACCCTTTTCAACCATAAGGTTCATAAAATCATCGCTTGTGACTGAAGGCACGTTTTTGCTTGTGTAACAAACAGAGATACCAAAGAGCAGACCGTTCTTTTTGAGAAGATCCATTGCATCGATGGTTTTTGAATAAGCACCGTCACCGCGTCTGAAATCGTTGCTTTCTTCCGTGCCCTCAATGCTAAGGGCAAGAGAAAGGTTGCCGACTTCTTTCATTTTATCGCAAAAATCCTGGTCTATGAGGGTTGCATTTGTGTAAGCAAGAAAAGCACAGTCAGGGTTTTCGCGGCAAAGAGTCAGAATTTCATCTTTTTTGATGAGTGGCTCGCCGCCCGTGAGCATATAAACGTGGGTGCCAATTTCTGTGCCCTGATTAACGATGCTTCTCATCTCATCAAGAGAAAGGTTGGATTTGTGGCCGTATTCTGCAGACCAGCAGCCTTTGCAACGGAGGTTGCAGGCACTTGTGGGGTCAAAGAGAAGAATAAACGGAATGTTGCATTTATATTTTTCTCTGTTTTCGCGAACAGCCTTTGTGCCGTTAACACCTGCGCCCAGACCGAGAGCAAGAAGCATATTTTTGATAACGGATGGGTCAACCTCGTTGATAATATTCATTGCAAATTTGTTCCAGACGTTGTTTTCATCAAGAACAGCATTGCGAAAAGCTTCAAAATTTTTGGCAGGGAAAGTGCTGCCGATAAGTTTTTCGGAAAGATTGATAAGTTTTATCAGATTTTCTTGAGGGTTCTTTTTGATATATTTAAAGATACCGTCAAAAGCAACTGATGCAGAAGCGCGTTGCAGTTTTTCTTTTGCAGTCATCAAAATCAATCTCTCCTTTCTTTAATATTACATATTTATTAAGTATATCACACGATTTTAATCGTGTCTATAAAAAAATTGTTAATTATTAGTTTTTTCTTGCTTTAACTGCTATAATAGGTTATTATTAACAGGTAAAAGTTACAAAACGGAGGAAAATTTTGAAAAACATAAGTCCTGAAAAAAAGAATATAATAGGCTTGATTGTCAGAATTTTAGTTTCTGTTGCTATTATTGCCGTTATATTCTGGAAATATGACGAGCTTAAAAATATTGACGTGCGTGCGATTGTTGATGCTTCGGGCACAATGGCAGTTGCAATTATCAGCATACTGGGCGTTTATTTGCTCAAATCAGTCACTTTTGTTGTGCCTGCTTCAATTGTTTATATAGCAGTCGGTATGGCGTTTGATTGGTGGGCGGCTATGCTTATCAACACCGCAGGCATTGCGCTTGAAGTAACGTCAACATATTTTTTAGGCAAATTTATGGGCAGCAAAAAAGTTATTGAAAAGGTTGAAGCCACAAAATACGGTGAAAAGCTTCTTAAAATGCAGAATAAAAACAAGTTTTCGGCTTTTTTTGCAGTCAGAGTTTCACCTTTTCCGATTGACATTGCAAGCCTTATGATGGGCGCAATGCGCATTCCGTTCTGGCAGTATATTGCGGTTTCGCTTGCAGGTATTTTGCCCAGAGTTTATCTTTCAACTCTTTTTGGCGA
>JAZNDY010000205.1:0-2959 GCA_045588295.1 Acutalibacteraceae bacterium | reverse complement strand
AAATCAACAATGTTTTTGGCAACGGTTGGGTTGATACCCGATACTCTTGAAAGAAGCGGAACCGAAGCTGTGTTAAGGTCAACGCCGACGGAGTTAACCGCATCTTCAATTACGCCGTCAAGAGCCGCGTCAAGTTCTTTGGGTGGCATATCGTGCTGATACTGACCGACGCCGATTGCCTTGGGGTCAATCTTAACAAGCTCTGCGAGGGGGTCCTGCAAACGTCTTGCAATTGAAACTGCGCTTCTGAGCGAAACGTCAAACTGCGGGAATTCCTGTGCGGCAAGCTTTGAAGCCGAATAAACCGAAGCGCCTGCTTCACTGACAACCATATATGAAACTTCAGCTCTGATTTCGCGCAGTACTTCTGCTGCAAAAATCTCTGTTTCTTTTGATGCTGTGCCGTTGCCGATTGAAATGCAGTTGACAGAGTGCTTTGCAATAAGCTTTTTAATAAGCTCTTTTGCCTGGTTTCTCTGCGCATCCGAATGGGTAACGTAAATAACGCCTGTGTCAAGCACCTTGCCCGTTGCGTCAACAACGGCAACCTTGCAGCCTGTCCTGTAGCCGGGGTCAAGGCCGATAACAACCTTGCCTTTAACGGGCGGCTGAAGAAGAAGCTCTTTTGTGTTAAGCGCAAAAACCTTGATGGCGTTTGCGGCGGCTGTTTCAGTAAGCATATTTCTGATTTCACGCTCAATTGAAGGGTAAATCAGTCTGTCATATGCATCGGCGCCTGCGGCTCTGACTGTTTCCGTGCAAGGTGAGCCTTCTGCTTTGAGAGTTGCGCTTGTGATAACGTTTGATGCTTTGACCGCATCAAGATTTACGCTGACCTTAAGGAATTTTTCTCTTTCGCCGCGGTCAATGGCAAGTATTCTGTGGCCTGCAATTTTGCTGACAGGCTCGCTGTATTCATAGTAGTTTGTGTAAACACTTTCTGCATCTTTATCAACAGCTGTTGTTGAAACAACACCGATAACGGTGAAAAGGTTGCGCAGTCTGCGGCGGATATCAGCATCGTCAGAAATGTTTTCTGCAATAATACCCATTGCTCCTTTGAGAGCGTCTTCGGCAGTTTCAACGCCTTTTTCTTCGTTAATAAATTCAGCAGCCATTTCAAGCGGAGCAGGGGAATCGCTTTCCTGCGCAAAAATAGCATCAGCAAGCGGCTCAAGGCCCTTTTCTCTTGCAACGGATGCTCTTGTTTTTCTTTTGGGTCTGAAAGGTCTGTATATATCTTCAATTTCTGTTATTGTTGAAGCTTTATCAAGTGCGGCGGCAATTTCATCCGTCATTTTCTCCTGACCTTCAATGAGTGCTCTTACTTCTTCGCGTCTTTTATCAAGATTACGCAGATATTCGAGCCTCTCTGAAAGCTCTCTGATAATCTGGTCGTCAAGCGTGCCGTGAGCTTCTTTTCTGTATCGTGCAATAAAGGGGATTGTGTTGCCCTCATCGATTAATTTAACCGTGTTTTCAACCTGCCAGGTCTGGAGGTTAAACTGCTGTGTCAATTCTCTGATAATGTCCATTTTATTTCACCTTAAAATCTGTTTTTTAACTGTCTGATGTCTTTTCCCAGGAAAAGCAGTGATACGTAGCCGCCGATTATTCTTGACATAACACGCTGTGTGTATTTTGCCTCAAGCTCGTTTTTGGTCAGATTTGTGCTGATTATAACAGGCTTTGAGCGGTTAAGACGCGTGTTGATTATATTATAAACCGCCGCCACAGTGAATTGCGTTGTGAATTCTGAACCGAGGTCATCAATTATAAGCAAATCGCAGTCAAGAATTTCTTTTTCTCTCTCTCCGCTGTTGCCGAAGCTGAATTTTTCTCTTTCAAGTGATGAAAGAATATTCTGCGCCGTGTCATAAACAACTCGGTATCCGTTTTCTGCAACAACGTTTGCAATTGCGAGCGAAAGATGCGTTTTGCCAAGTCCCGTTGCCCCGTGCATATAAAGACTGTCGGAATCAGGTCCGAAATCTTCTGCGTAGTTTTTGCAGTATTCCGCAACTTCTGCCATTCTTTTTTGCGCTGAAACTCCCGTTGCATCATCTTCAGGCAGGGGATAGTATTCAAGTATAAAGTTATCAAAAGTGCAATCTGCGCTTTGCGAAACGCTTGCAAGGCTTTCTTTGGCAATAGTTTTAAGCAACTCTGTTCTGCATTCGCATGAATAACCGCCAACATAACCCGTGTCTTCGCATTTTTTGCAAAAATAAGGTGTTTCAAGATAATCAGCGGCATATCCGTTTTCTTTCAGAGCTGATTTTATAAGCGACTGAATCTCACCGTTAATCTGAGCAAGACGTTCAATATAACTCTGCGCATCAGCCTTGCCCATTCCGAGAGCTTTAACAACAGCTAGTCCCGTTTGCGAAAGCTTTGTTTCATATTCAGCAATCGCAGGCACTTTTGCCGTTACCTCTGCATGGCGTGCGGTCTGTATGCTCTGAGCTTTGTTTCGTCTGCTTTCAAGAATCTGTGTTGCTTTAAGAATTGTTTCTTTTGAGTAACTCATTCCTTATTCTTCTTTCTGTATTTAAGCGCACCGTGCAGTGAGCGCTCCTCGAATTCGTCAAGGTCATAGGACGCTGTTCTTTCAGGCTCCTTGGCTGTAACGGGTTTTGAAGCTTTCTTTGCGGCTTTTTCAGGCTGCAAAGTTCTGCCTTTTTCAACGTCATCAGGTGATTTGTAGCCGGCTTCAAACCATGTTTTGAGAATTGAATCCGTATAGCTGATTCTGAATTTACCTATGATGTTTACCGTTTCTTCATAGGCATAAATTATCATTTCTTCATTAAATTTGTATTCCGTAACCCATTTCTTGATATAAGGTGTATGTTTTGTGGTGGGTCTTGAATTGGGCATACCTGCGTTCATGGCAACAGCGCGCCACACACGGTTTATAGCGTTAAGCGATTCAATCTGCTCTGCGGCTTTTTCAACG
>JAZNDY010000204.1:0-1591 GCA_045588295.1 Acutalibacteraceae bacterium | reverse complement strand
GTTGGCTCAATCCGTGCGGTTCTCAGAGAAGCAAAGAAGGAAGCTTCCGAAGCTTTCTGGGCACAGGCAGAAGTTGGCCAGACATATCACGGCGTTGTTAAGTCACTTACCAATTACGGTGCTTTCGTTGATATCGGCGGCATCGACGGTATGGTACATATTTCAGAAATGTCCTGGAAGCGCATCAAGAACCCCGCAGAGGTTATGGAAGTCGGTCAGGAAGTTGACGTTTTCATTAAGGCTCTTGACGCTGAAAACAAGAAGATCTCTCTCGGTTACAGAAAAGACGAGGATAATCCCTGGGAAATCCTTAAGAAGAACTATCCCGAAGGCACAGTTATTGAAACCGAAATCGTTGGTCTCACAACCTTCGGCGCATTCGCAAAGGTTATCCCCGGCATCGACGGTCTTATCCACATCTCACAGATTGCTGACAGACACATCAGCAAGCCTCAGGATGTTCTTAAGGCAGGCGATAAGGTTACCGCTAAAATCACAGGCATTGACTTTGATAAGAAGCGCGTAAGCCTTTCAATCCGTGCTCTTATCGAGCCCGAAGCAGCTGAAGAAGTTGCAGAAGAAGCAGTTGAAGCTGTTGCAGAAGAAGCTGCTGAATAATTTTGTCTTTTGCCGCCCGCAGTTTTTCTCTGTGGGCGGTTGATTGTTTTGGAGTGATAGTTTATTAAAAACAAAGCTAAATTTCTCGGCCCCGTTTATTGTATACTTGCAGCGGTTGTGTGGGGTCTTTCGTTTGTTGCGCAGAGCGAGGGCGCATCAATCGGCACGTTCACTTTTAACGGTTTAAGAACCGTTTTGGGCGGCATTGTTCTTTTGCCGCTTGTTGCATTCAGCCATAAAAAAGAAAATTCAAAGCTTCCCGCACCTCAAAAAAAGAAGTTTCCGTTCAAAGACGTTATAATCGGCGGCATTTGCTGCGGTGTTCCTCTTTTTATAGGCGGCAACCTTCAGCAGGAAGCGTTCAAATATCTTTACGTCGGCAAGGTCGGTTTCATAACCGCGCTTTATATGGTTATAGTTCCGCTTTTCGGCATCTTCCTTAAAAGAAAGCTTAAAATCAACATCTGGGTCGGTGTTGCGCTCGGTGTGGTGGGTCTTTATTTCCTGAGCATCAAGCCGGGCGACTTCAGCGTCGGCAAAGGCGAGCTGGTAACAATTCTTTGCTCGTTTGCGTTTGCGGCGCACATTCTTGTTATAGACCATTTCTGCAACAAGGTTGACGGTATGGCGCTCTCGTGCGCTCAGTTTTTCTTTGCAGGTCTGCTTTCGGTTGTTTGTATGTTTATTTTTGAAGAGCCGAAGATTGCTGAAATTGCAAAAGCATGGCTTCCGCTTGTTTATGCAGGTGTGGGCAGCTGCGGTATTGCTTTCACGGCACAGATTTTCGGTCAGAAATATACAAATCCCACGGTTGCGTCGGTTTTGCTTTGCCTTGAATCTGTTTTCTCGGTTATTTTCGGCTGGCTTCTTCTCGGTCAGAAGCTCGATTCAAGAGGCTTCATCGGCTGCGGAATTATGTTCACTGCGGTTATCCTCACACAGCTTCCGCAGGAGTGGTTTGATTTTAAAAACA
>JAZNDY010000203.1:0-4350 GCA_045588295.1 Acutalibacteraceae bacterium | reverse complement strand
TTCTGCAGTTAATAATTCCGCTGAAAACGGAATCCCAATATTCAAGAGGTATGCCGTTTGAAACGGCGTAATTGAGAAGCCCGACCAACGACGGGCAATTGAAAACGTAACGGAACATCTCGGGCGGTAACATTCCGCGGTCAGCATAGGCGAGAAACCTGAATTTGTCAGCCTCGTCATTTTTTAAACCAAGAATATTGATGAGCTTGAATATTGCTTCATCATCAGGAGGGGAGTTGTTTTTGCCTTTTTCAATGTTACTGATATATTGCGCTGTTTTGCCAAGCCCGGCGGCAAGGTCAAATTGCGACAGTTTTGCGTTTTCGCGCGTTTCTTTCAGCATAACACCGAACGGGGTCGGAGAAAACATCAGGCGCCCTCCTTTCTGACGAAATAAAATCAGGCAAAAAATATCGGTACAACCCGTATTTATTGCATAAATAAACAAATTTGTTTATTGAACAAATAGATTGTAGCATATGAAATTGAGCTTGTCAATATAAATATGTATGAAATTGACATCAGATTAATTGTGTGATACTATACAATAAATATTTCAGCTTTTATCAGCGATGCACTCAAAGGAGGATTTTATATGAAGAGGTTTTTTGCTGTGTTACTTGCCGCCGCAATGCTTTTGAGTTTTGCGTCTTGCGGTGAAAAGAAAAATGATTCAGGTATTAATGAAGTTTTTACTGAAATTCCCGAGGTTGTTGAAGCGCAGGTTAAGAAGGATATGCCTTTTTATTACGGTTATGAGGTAAAAAACCTTAAGCTTGAAACTGTTTTTTCGGTTGACGGTGCAACGATGTATTATATTTCCGGTCAGCTTGACGGTGAGGCTGCCGATGGCGAAAAGTATGAAAAATATAAGGAATATAAGGACGGATATTTTTCGCTTGCCGCCATTCATTATACTGATTACGGCGACGTAAGCTGTTTCACAATTGATCTTTATAAAAAAGATGATAAGGATAATTTTAAAAACACTGTAAGCGAAAACGTGAAGGAATGCAAAGACAGACCCGATTACGTTAAGGATGAGCTTGAGGGTGTTGTTGAAATGAAAGAAGCGGCTGAAAGCGGCGCTTGGTCTTGATTTTAAAATTCGTGTTTTTCAGAGCCGGCGAAAGTCGGCTCTGTTTCTTTGGAATATTGTTGTAATAGTGTTTGCTATGTGTTATACTTATATTTTGCCGAATACTCAGTTCGCAAAATATTTTTTAATTTTTTAAAAAACTTGTGACCTTTCGGTGGTCTGAAACGTTTTAATGTCAGGAGGGCGACAATTGAGCAATCAGCCGAAGCATAATGTAGCTGTAGCAACAGCTTATGATAAGCATTCTGATATGCTTTTCAGGCTTGCGCTTGCGCAGTTGGGTAATCATGACGATGCAATGGATGCGGTTCATGACGTTTTCCTGAAGTTTTTTGATACTCAGCCGCATTTTAAAGATTCCGAACACGAGCGCGCCTGGTTTATCCGCTCAACGGTCAACCGTTGCCACGATATTCAGCGGCATAAAAAAATCCGCTCTCATCCGTCGCTTGATGAGATTGGTGACGTTGCCCATACGGCAGATGATGAAACTGCAAGTCAATTATACAGAGCGCTTTCGGCAATACCCGAAAAATACAGTTCGGTTGTTACACTTCACTATCTTGAAGGTTTTACGGTTGAGGAAATTGCATCGGCTCTTAAGCTGACTCAGTCAGGCGTGAAGATGCGCCTTTCAAGAGGTCGGGATGCATTGAAAAGATATATTGAAACGGAGGAAGATGATGTTCAGCGATAAGCAAAAAGAAGCATATTCGGCTGTCAAGGCGCCTGATGAGCTTCGCGAGCGAATTCTTGCTTCTGCGGAAGAAACCAAAAAGGATAACACGGTTTTGTTTAAAACTCAGTTTTCGCGCATTCTTGCTGCTGCGGCGTGTATAGTGCTTGTGACGGTTGCGGCTTTTTATGCTTTTAACGGCAACGGCATAAATATAAACGTTAACGGAGCTTCGGTTGCTGAAAACGCAAGTGTTGCGTTGGCTGAAACTCATAACGGTGTTGCGCTTGCAAGAGCTGCGGGAGATGCTGAAGTCAGAGTTTCGATTGATATTAAGGGTGATGCTTTTATCACGGTTGACAGCGGAAGCTTTGACGTTGTCGGCAAAGAATCCGGTCTTACCGAATATTCTGCAGAAGAGAGCGTTGAGGTCATTTGGAAAAGTGACGGAATGAAGAAAAGCGAAATGACCGTTGATTACGGCAGAAGGACCAGCGTGCTTGTGCTTGAATATGACGGTGAATGGATTATAACAAGAAAGTAAATAATGCGGCGTGACCGCAGATAATAAAGGAGAAAAAACCATGAAAAAATTATTTGCACTTATTCTTTCGGCAGCTATGCTTCTTTCATTTGCAGCTTGCGGTGGCAAGGGCGAAGGTGAAACAGAGCCTGAAATCACAGTTCCTACCGTAACTGAAGAAGCTGTTGATGATATGAATCAGCCTGCAGCTCCCGGCGAAGACCCCGAAATGCCCGTTGTTGACACACCTGCTGTTGATGGCGATGCACCTGCAACAGACGGCAACAGCGCAGCACAGGTTCTTCTTAACGTTTTCTATGATGAAATGGCAAAAAATCCCGCAGCATCAGCTGAAGAGCTTGCAAACGCAGTGATTGCTCACGAATCAATTCAGTTTATGCCTATGGTTATGCCTGTTGAAGAAGGTTTCCTTACAGGCTTTGATGACTATGAGGTTAAGGGCTTTGCAGAAGGTGCGGCATTTGCACCCGGTATCGGCACAATTCCTTTTGTCGGTTACATCTTCAAGCTTGCTGACGGCGCAGACGTTGAAGCTTTCAAAGCAGACCTTGAAGCAAACGCAAACCTCAGATGGAATATCTGCACAGCTGCAGAAGAAATGGTTTGCGAAAACGTTGGCAACACCGTATTCTTCCTTATGTGCCCCGTTAACCTTGCCGGTTAATTTTAACTGAAAAACAAACAATATAACGGACGCAGTTAATCTGCTGCGTCCGTTTCTTTTTGAAAACTGACCGGAAAGGTTGAATTAAATGCTGTTTTCAAGTATACCGTTTTTGTTTTATTTTTTGCCTTGCGTTCTGATTTTATATTTCATTGCGCCAAAGCCGCTGAAAAACGCTGTTTTGCTTATATCAAGCCTTGTTTTTTATGCATGGGATAAGCCGAAGTTTGCGATTATAATGATTGCATCAATTGTTTTGGGCTATATTTTTGGATTGCTGATTGAAAAAACAAGAGGCAAATTCCTCAGCAAAGTTTTTCTTTTTCTTTCTGTCGGCTCAAGCATTGCAACACTTGGCGTATTCAAATATACCGATTTCTTTATTTCGTCGTTCAATTCGGTGTCAGGTCTTGCAGTGCCGCTTACAGGCATTGCTCTGCCTATCGGTATCAGCTTTTATACGTTTCAGATTCTCAGCTATACCGTTGACGTTTACCGCGGCGACGTTGCGGCGCAGAAAAATCCCGTTTCGCTTGCTGCGTATGTGGCAATGTTTCCCCAGCTTATTGCCGGCCCGATTGTACGTTATTCGGATATTGAAAAACAGCTTGTCAGCCGCACGCATAACTTTGAACTTGCGGCACAGGGCATAAGACGTTTCGTTATCGGTCTGGGTAAAAAGATTCTTATTGCAAATGCTCTTGGTGAGCTTTGCGATAACTTCAGAGCTTCGGACGATAAATCGGTTTTGTTTTATTGGCTTTATGCAATAGCTTTCACACTCCATATCTATTTTGATTTCTCGGGTTACAGCGATATGGCAATCGGTATGGGCAAGGTGTTCGGCTTCAAGTTCCTTGAAAACTTTGATTATCCCTATATTTCGCGCAGCGTTACCGAATTCTGGCGCAGGTGGCATATGTCGCTCGGCACCTGGTTCAGAGATTACGTTTATATTCCGCTCGGCGGCAACCGTGTTTCAAAAATCAAATGGTTCAGAAACATTTTTATCGTCTGGTTCCTCACGGGCTTCTGGCACGGTGCGGCTTGGAACTTCATTGTGTGGGGTCTTTATTTTGCCGTTCTGCTTGTGCTTGAAAAGTTATTCCTCAACAAGCTTCTTGATAAAATAAAAGGTCTGCGTCACGTTTACGTTATGCTCCTTATAATTATCAGCTTCGTCATATTCAATGCGGCTGATATGGGTGAGGCAATGAGCTATATCGGTGCAATGTTCGGCTTTGGTGACGTTCCTGCTTTCTCTGCAGAGTGGCTTTATTACCTGCGCAGCTATGCTGTTGTTATTGTTGTTGCTATTGTTGGCGCAACACCTCTGCCCAAGAAAGTCGGATCGTAGCCATGTCGTT
>JAZNDY010000202.1:0-1830 GCA_045588295.1 Acutalibacteraceae bacterium | reverse complement strand
GCAGACCATAACTTTTCTGCCGTATTTGTTGGCTGTTTCAACAAGCTCGCGAGCTTCGTCTTCATTAACGGCAAAAGGTTTTTCAAGCAAAATATCATATCCTGCTTTGAGAAGGGGGATGCTTGTTTTAACGTGAATGTGGTCCATTGTTCCGTTAATAACCGCATCGGCAAATTTAGGGGCATCAGCAAGCGCTTCTGCTGTTTCAAAGCATTTGTCTTCAGGGATATTGAATTTTTTTGCAATTGATTTTCTGCGGTGGATATCAGGGTCGGCAACACCGACTATTTCCATTTTATCGTTTTCAAGCTCCGCAAGTTCAGCGTAAGTTAAGCTGCGGTGACCGCCGCCGACTATAATTGTTTTTAAGGGTTTTGGGTTCATACACGTCATATCCTTTCAGCTCAAAAAACTTTATCACATTAAGTAATAAAATTCAAGAGGAAAAGCAAATTATTAGATACTTTCTGAAATTTTTATTGTTACGTTATTGTTTTCTTCATTAACAGCTTTTTGCAACTCCTGCCTTCTTACCATCAATTCAGAATACATCTGGTCACGCATTTTTCCTGAAAGGGGATAGAGAAACTTAGGTATAACAGCAAGAATACCTGTGAGCTGCGGTATACCTGTGCAGAGAGCAAAAAGCCACCATTTGGTTTTATCGGTCTGTGTGCCGATTTTCATACCCTGTTTATAACCGATACCTTCAAGAATTAGGTTTTTGGCTGAATTCATGAATAACGTCTGAAGCTTTGTAATCAGGTTTCGCGCAACACCGATTGTTGCTTCAACTCTGTATCCGTTTTTCCATTCACAATAGTCCATTGCTTCGTTATAAAGCTCAGCTTTAACAACTTTTCTTATGCCGAATGCCCACTTATCAAACCAAGCTTGCACACCGAACAAAATGGTCATCAGAAGCGGTTTTTTGAAGTTTCCTCCTATTGAACCAATGGCGAATAACGCCAGATACCAGAACCTTGTGTATAAATCTTCAAACACCCAGATTGCCTTTGATGAAAATCGTTCTCTGATCGGTTTAACAAAACCGTAACTGATGCTGCCGTTAAGACCTGACGGCAGGTTGGCAATTGTCAGCAGTGAGGCAGAGCCGAGAACGTCAATAAAGTAGTTTGTGTTACTGCCGCTGACACTGAAACCGCCAAGGAAATCTGAAATCGTTATAAGTAAAACAGGATAGTTGTTTATAACAGCCTTAAGACCTTGTTTAACGCTCGGAGCTTCAACAGACTGCATAACTCTTTCTTTTGATACAATAAAGAAATAAAGCGTGAATGCTGATGAAATAATGCTGGTACCCAGACCCATAGCAAGAAAAACATTCTGCAATTTCCATTTAAGAATGTTATTGTTAATCAGGTCTATTAAAACACCCATAATGTAGTTTGGCAAATCTTCACCCATATAGCCTGTTAGCAATTCAGCCATAGTTATCAGACGTGCCCTGTCATTCGGATGCGGAGTGATTGTTGTCATATAACCGGCTTTGGCTATGCTTGTGAATGTGCCGCCTGTTTCGTTGATAACGTTGAAAGCAAAGAAATAAATCAGTTTGGGCAGATGTGTGGCTGAAGTGCCGGGGAAGAAAAATGGGAGCAACCAATAAAAGGCACCGATGAGTGTCATCGGAATCTGGAAAGTAAGCATATAAGGTCTGAACTTACCCCAGCGTGTTCTTGTTTTGTCAACAAGCGCTGCAATAATCGGGTCGTTTATAACATCCCATATTCCTGTGAACATACTCACAACAGCGTTGGTTCTGAAATCGATTTTAACAACGTCCCAAATGAATCTGTCTGTAAACTG
>JAZNDY010000201.1:0-4964 GCA_045588295.1 Acutalibacteraceae bacterium | reverse complement strand
GTGATATTTAAATGTCTAAATTTAAAAGATATATTTCTGCATTTCTGGTTTTTACCCTGTTAACGCTGTCGGCTTGTTCAGGTTCTGTTAAAAATGATACAGACGAGCTGGTTGTCGGAGTTGAAAACATAAGCGGCAATTTTAATCCTTTATATGCTGTTGAGGAAGCCGATAAGCTGATTTCTTCGCAGGTGTTCGGGTGCTTGCAGCGCCGCGCAACTGACAATTCTTTAGTTAACAATTTCGGTGGAATTTCTTATGAATATGTTGGCGACACTCAGGTTAAATATACAGTAACATTGCGTGATGATTTGTTTTTCTCTGATGGCACACACGTAACCGTTGACGACTTGATTTTTGTTTATCATCTCATTGCTGATGCTACTTATGACGGTGTATATTCTGATTGGTATTTGAACGATATTGAGGGCATTAATGAATATTATTATGATGATGAAAATTATGAAGCTTCAGTATCTGAAATTGAGAACAAACTCATTAATGAATATTCCGCTTCAACAATAACAAAATCAAATTTTATTAATTATCTTACTCTCACGTCTCTTGAAGGTGCTTTTATCGGCGGCGTTGATTCAAAATCTCCAAACGGTAAAACGTGGAGAGAATATTTTACAGAAATCGGCTATGATGCCGAGCTTGATTCTCTTGGAGATTTGCCGTCAGATATCGAACTTCTTAAAGTTGCGGCAAGGGCTGAAGCAGAAAATAATCCGCTTGCATATTCCCCTGAAAACTATTACAGGGATATTTTATACAGCGAATACCTTGGCAAAAACTATTCTGACGGTGTTAGCGTAACAAAAATATCAGGCATTAATAAAATAAACGATTATTCTTGCACAATTCTGTTTAATTCCCGTAACATTAACACCGTTTCAGAAATTAATATTCCTATATTATCTAAAGCCGTTTATGAAACGGATTATATCAAAGGGCACGCCTCTGTTGTCAGAGAAAAAAGTTCAGATGCAATTGGTTGCGCTGCATATAAAATTAATGAAATTAAGAATAACGAAGTAACTTTAAGCGCTAATCCGTATTATTATGGAGCAACGCCTGATTTTGCCGATTTACATTTTGTTGATTTGTCTGCCAATAAAACAAAACCCGTTGAAGCGTTGAATAACGGTGATGTTGATATTATCTCTGTAACAGCAACGGATGAGATTATTGCAAAGCTTGATTCTGATAAAGTTCACACTGTTTTTTCTAATCAGAAGTGTTATTATTCAGTTTTCTTCAATGCCCGTACTCTTGAAATCGGAGAGAGGCGTGCTTTATCAGGTCTTTGCAATTTTAATAATCTTATGAACGAAAAAGTCGGTTCATATTATACAGCTTTATATATGCCTCTGAGCATTAGATTTCCTGAATATCCGTCTGGAATTATTGCTCCCGTTTATACTGAATCAACTTTTTTAAGTTATATTACTTTGAACCCTGAAGGAATACGTGATTTAACTGCTTATTGCGTTGATGATGATAACAGCTTTGAAATGTCTGTTTTGAATCATTATAAAACGGTTCTTAATGAAAAAGGCATTAATCTTACAATTGTTAAGACTGATGAAAACGGTTTGCTTGAAGCTGTTCAAAGTCAAAAAGCAGATTTATGGATTGAAAGTGTGCCCGATGGCGCTACAAGTGATAAATATGATTATTATAATTCAAACGGCATTATGAATAAAACAGGAATCAGCGACACTCAGCTTGACGTTAAAACACTTCAGATGAGGTCAACTGTAGGCTTCTATGATAAAGAAGAATATATCAAGCAAATTCTTTCGCTTGCTATGGAGCAGGCGGTTGAGTGCCCTCTTTATCAGCTTCAGACAGTTACGGCGTATAATACCGACAAAATTTCAGCCGATTCTTTTGGCGTTGATTTCAATTATGACGGCTTTGCCGATGTTTTGCCGTTGCTTAAAAGAAAGTAACAGAAAGGAAGAACCCAATGCCTAAACTTTTAACTGCTTCAATTATTGCTGCTGGTGCTTCTGCAGCATCAATGATATTTAAGGATAAAAATATAGCACCTGTTAACAGAGCGATTAATTCGGTGAAGCTTAATATTCCCGTGATGCCTGATTATAATAATTCAATTGCTACGACTCCTCCTATGGGCTGGTCAAGTTGGAATCTTTTCAGAAATAAGATTAATGAAGAACTTATTTATTCAACTGCTAAGGCTATGAAAGACAGCGGTCTTGCAGATTGCGGATATCAGTACGTCAATCTTGATGATTGTTGGCAGTCATCTTTCAGAGATGAAAACGGCAGGCTCCAGGGCGATTTTGTTGCGTTCCCGAACGGAATAAAATCTCTTGCAGATAAAGTGAATGCCCTTGGGCTTAAACTTGGTATATATTCGTCAAACGGCACGCTCACTTGTGAGGATTTACCTGCCAGCCTTGGTCACGAAGCGGTTGATGCTGATACGTTTGCAGAGTGGGGGATTGAATATTTCAAATATGATTTCTGCCACAACGTTCAGATACCTTCAAAAGCTCCAATAATAGAAAAAATCACCGTTTCTAAAATCGGTTTAAAAGAAGAAAAGGAATACCTTGCAAAAACGGCAATTCTTACCGGTGATGCCAAGATTATTGATGATGCAAGTTTGCCTTCAGGCAAATGTATAACAGGACTTTCTTCAAACGGCGGTGCTTGTGAATTTGCAAACGTAACGGTTGAAAATGATGGCGATTATATTCTCACTCTCTGCATCCGTAAAAAGAATTTAAGCAATAAATATGTTGAAATTCTTGTCAACCGTAAGCTTATTTATAAAACTACAATTCCCGGAACAAAATCGTTTACTCCTGAAGGACGTCACCAGATAAAAATTAAACTCAATGCAGGTGTTAACACCATTAAAATTTATAATCCCGTTGCTTCAAGGCGTGACAGCGCTGCGATTCAGTATATGAATATGGGCAAAGAACTGAAACGGGCAACAAGGGAATATGCTCAAAAAAACGGTGTTGAAGAAAAACCGATTGTTTTTTCGATTTGTGAATGGGGACGTAATTTTCCGTGGCAGTGGGGAGCTCAGGCCGGTAACCTCTGGCGAACAACACCTGATATAAGACCTGTCTGGTCATCGGTTGTTGGTATTTATGAGTTTAACGTTCTCCTCGATAAGCACGCCCGTGTTGGTGCGTGGAATGACCCCGACATGCTCGAGGTTGGCAACGGCAGCCTTACATATGATGAAAACAAGTCGCATTTTACTCTTTGGTGTATGATGGCAGCTCCGCTTATTCTCGGCAACGATATCCGTGATTTTATTCTTTCAGATGGCTCGGTTGATTATGATAACAGAGCATATCAGATTCTTACCAACAAGGATGTTATTGCGATTGACCAGGATCCTCTCGGTGTTCAATGCAAGAGAATAAGAACTAACGGCGCAGAAGATATTCTTGTTAAACCTCTTGCGGACGGCGGCTTTGCACTTTGTTTCTTTAACAAAGCGAATTCCTCAACCGTAATGAAATGCACGATAAGTGAAGTTTTGTCCAGAGATTTAATTACTACGTCAGCGTCCGAACGTTACTCCGTTAAAGAACTTTGGAGCGGTGATGTGTTTGAAACAGCAGATGTAATTGAATCAGAAGTTAATGCACACGGTGTAAAAATTTATAAAGTGAGGGCTGTTTGATATGCATAATATTAATGATGACAGTTATTGGTTCAGTAACGGAGCAGGGGATTATGATATCCCTCTTGTAAGGCTGGATGTTATGCCGTCTGATGTTCCGGAAGATATTAAATATCTCTATCAATATTCTGTGATTGATGACAGCTTGGATTATATCGGGCATCCTGATGCCGTTTTACTTAAGGATGGCAGCATTCTTGATGTTTATCCCTCGTCTCACGGAAAAGGCGCCATAAGAAGCCGTATAAGCCGTGACGGCGGTCTTTCGTATAGCGATTCTATAGTGAACCAACCTGAATCCTGGAAAAATTCACGGGAAACACCCACAGTTTATCGCCTTGAGTTTGCTGACGGGACGCCTGACAAAATTCTTCTGGTTTCGGGTAACCCTGATTGGAATGACGGGTTGGGTACGGTTGGCGGCTTCAATTTTTCGCTTTCTGGCGATGAGGGCAAAACCTGGAGCGAGTTTGAATTGGTGTTTTCTAAAGAAGATGAATTTACGGTTATTCCAACCGTTGCTATGGCTTCACTGACAAGGTTAAAAGAAAACGGCAAATTTGTTGATAAATGGATGGCGTTTTTTCATAATGCAGATTTTATTAATTATAAAACAATTCTTTCGTTTGTTGACGGTAAACCTGTATGGAGCAAGCCTGAACCGTATTTTGCCGCTTACAGGTCAATTGAAAAAGAAGTCAATATGTGTGAGGTAGAAGTCATACGCTCTGAAAAAGGTTTTGGAGATGAACTTTGTCTTATTTCAAGAAGTAATAATAAACGTTATAATTCGCTTATTTCTTTTTCGCAGGATGAAGGCAAAACGTGGTCTGAACCTGTTTTTGCTCCTTCTGCACTTAACGGAGAAAGACATAAGGCTGATTACACGTCAGATGGCAGGCTCTTTATTACTTTCAGGTCAATTGAAAGGGATAAAGAAAAGATTCAAAAATATTCTGCCGAAAAAATGCACAATTGGTTCAGCGAAGGCTGGGTTGCTTGGGTTGGTACTTATGAGGATTTAAAAAACGGTACTCAGGGTCAATTCAGAATTAAACTTGCTCACACTTATCTTGATAATCAGACAGAACCTGCACTTTCTGCCAATGCAGATACCGGTTATTGCGGCAACGTTGTTTTGCCTGATGATACAATAGTTACTTCAACTTACGGTGCTTTTGGTGCAAAAAATGCTGACGGCAGCTATAAAACTTATGTTGTTTCAAAGATTATCAGGCTTAATGATATAGAAAATTTAACTAAATAAAAAATTCACCCC
>JAZNDY010000200.1:0-1711 GCA_045588295.1 Acutalibacteraceae bacterium | reverse complement strand
CAACCTTTGGCGGCAACCCCATCTGCTGTGCAGGTGCGTTGAGCATTCTTTCAAGGCTTGATGATACTATGTTTGAAGAAATCAACAAGAGAAGCGAATATATCGTTTCAAGGCTCAACGGTGTTAAGGGCGTCAAGAGCGTTTCGGGCAGAGGTCTTATGCTTGGCATCGAATGCGAAAAGCCTGCAAAGGACGTTATCGCATCGGCAATGGCAAAGGGTGTTCTTGTGTTAAGCGCAAAAACAAAGGTGCGCCTGCTTCCTCCGCTGAATATTCCTTTTGAGCTCCTCGAGCTTGCAATGGATAAGCTCATCGAAGCAATAACCGAATAATAAAAAAATATCCCCGAGGCGGTTAAGCTTCGGGGATTAATTTTTTTATTCAGCTTTGATAACGGGAGCTTTGAGGATGCCGACATCCTTGAGCACGTATTCATAGCACCAGTTGCAGCCCTTGCTTCTCCATGAATCGGGGCCGTGCCAGGAATGGGCGGTGTCACAGAGATGCACTGCACCGAAGCAGTTTGCTCGGTTGCCGTAGAGAGTGATATCAAGCTTATGCTTACCCTGTGCAAGACCGTCAATTCTGAGAATATAGGGCGGATAAGCAATATCGCCTTTAAGCTCACCGTCAACCTTAACGTCAATGATTGCGCCTCTGTATCTTGAAGCTTCAACCTGAATGGTGCTTCCTTCAGCTTCAAGATGATAAGTGATATTGCCGCCATAGAAAGGCAGACCCTGATTTGTGATTGAGCCGAAAGCAATTTTCTCGGGCATTGCGATGATGCGCTTGTTTCTGCCTGCAACGCTCACGCCGAAGTTGCCGAGAATGTAGCACCATTCCGTGTTTGTACGCTCACCGATGGGGATGGTGATTTCAAGAATATTTTCGCCTTTTATGATATCTGACAGGGCAACGGTTTTGATATCCTTGTCGGTATACCAGCCGATAATATTGTTTGCGATTACGTTGCCGTTGAAAATAATCTTTGCTTTTTCAGCATCTTCAAGAGCAAGCAATGCACCGCTGCAAGCGATGTTGCTGTTGATTGTGAAGCGGAGAGTAACCGTATGCTCGGTGGGTTTATCCTCAACAACCCAGGGCTGTGCAACGCTGCCGCCTCTTTCGGGCAGACCGATGATATTGCGTGCGATATTATCAAGGCGAAGAATTTCTTCTTCTTCCATAAATTCACCGTCATCAACCTTGAATTCAGCCATATCAAGCAGAAGCACGTTGGGCTCTGAAAGGGTATAGGGCAGGTAAGCAGGCGTTTTGATTGCCTTTTCGGGTGAATCGGCATCGGCTGATGCGTTGATGTTTTCAGCCTTGCCGTCAACGAGTTTGAGAAGAAGGCTGTCATAATCAAACATCTCTTTTGAAATAACTGTGTTGCCTCCGATATATTCAAACTCGGCGTTTTCGATTTCACCATTGAGAGTGTTATAGATATAGGGTGTGAATTCGCCTTTTACTGTTATGCGAAGGTCTTCGGAGCTTGTGGTGTCCTTGTTATAAGGCTCGCAGCAACGGCTGACGAAGAGCCAGTTGCAACCGTTATCGCAGCGAAGCTGATAGATGAAGCAATCGGAAAGCTTGCCGTTATCAAGGCGGAGAGTAACGGTGCGGTTATCATCGAGAGCGGTGAGAAGCTTTTCTCTGTCAAAGGGAATAACCGTTGACTGCTCATAGAGCTTCTTGCCTCTTT
>JAZNDY010000199.1:0-2919 GCA_045588295.1 Acutalibacteraceae bacterium | reverse complement strand
CCTCATAAACCGTAAGAAGATTTTTCTTCATCTCGGCTTCATTTTCATCTTTAATTGAAAATCTTATTGTTTTATCAGTCATTGCGGTCACCTCCGTACTCATTAATTATATAACACCTTAAGCAATAAAACAATGGTTTTTTGAAAAAATTAATTTCTTCTTAAAATTTAAGTTTATGCTCTGAGTGTTACACCGATTGCGGCAAGGTTAGCAAGCACGCTGTCAATCCAGCTCTGAACCTGCTCCATCTCAAGAGTTCTGTCCATAGCCGCAAAAACAAGGCGAACAGTCATGCTCTTAATGCCGTCTTTTTCATAAGTATCAATAACTCTTGCGCTCTGAAGCTCACCGATGGCAAGCTTTTCCCAGCAAGCGGCGATTTCGGAATATTTGATGCCGTCAGTAAGAACAAGAGAAATATCGTAATAAGTTGACTGCTGTGTGCTGGGCTCTTTGAAAGCAATGCCGCCTGCGGCAACATCGTTGAACGCATCCATATCAATTTCAATGCAAACTGCAGCAGCAGTTTTATCAAGCTTTGCTCTGTTTGCAGGATGCATAGCGCAAAGAACGCCAACCTTTGTGCCGTCGATAACGATTTCAGCGGTATTCTTGGGATGCTGCCAATTCTGAACGGGAGCAATCTTATTATATGCCGCTTTCTTCTTCTTAATTACGTCAACGATGGTGTTAACCAGCTCAACAGCCTTGAAGTAAAGAGCTTTTTCATTGCCGCTCTTATCATAGAGCACAACGCCGAGGTGCTTTCTTTCGTTGCAGGTGCCGTTTTCCTTTGTGCCTGCAACAACTCTGCCGATTTCAAAGATGCCGTATTTATCGGCAAAATCCTTGTTTTCGCTGGCCATAACAAGCAGAGTGGGAAGCATTGAGTTGCGAAGAACACCGTTATCGGAGTTCTCAATATTAAGAACCTTAACGTTATCCTGAACCTCTATGCCGAGCTTCTTATATTTTCTGCCGTCACACCAGACGTAGGAATGAACCTCGTGCATCTGATATCTCTTGACAAGAATATCCTGAAATGCAGTTTCTTCAAGCTTACCGTAATCATTGGGAACAGGCTTGAGAGGGCTGCGTGTGGTTGTGATTTCAAAGTTATCGTAACCGTAAATTCTTGTGATTTCTTCAATGATATCAGCCTTGATTGTAACGTCCTTTGTTGCTCGCCATGAAGGAACTTTAACTGTATAATTTCCGTCAGCATATTCAACAGCAAAGCCAAGAAGAGTGAGAGTTCTCATAATCTGTTCGTCGCTGATGTCAATGCCTGTGTAACGGTCAACGTATTTTTTATCAAACGAAAGAGTAATTTCAGGATATTTTCTGACGTATGCATCAGTGAGTTTTGAAGCAACCTTTGCTTCAGGGTCAATGCTCTTGACAAGTTCAACAAACCTGCCGACTGCAGCGAGTGTGAGCTCAGGGTCAAGCATCTTTTCATACCTTGCACTTGCGTCTGTTCTGTGGCCGAGACGTGATGATGACTTACGGATTGAAACGCCGTCAAAGTTTGCGCTTTCAAGAACAACCGCTGTTGTGTTATCAACAATTTCTGATTCAAGACCGCCCATAATGCCGGCAATGCCCGTGGGTGTTTCGCCGTTCCAGATCATAAGGGTATCTTCATCAATATCTCTTTCAACACCGTCAAGAGTTGTAAACTTCATCTTCTCTTTAGGGGTTGTAACAACGATATTCTGCATTGAAGAAGCGTCAAAAGCGTGGGTAGGCTGACCGATTTCAAGCATAATGTAGTTTGTAACGTCAGCAAGGAGGTTAATGCCTCTCATACCGCAGTAATAAAGGCGGATACGCATATCAAGAGGGCTCTTGTTCTTTGTGATGTTATCCATCTTGATGCAGGAATATCTGTAAACAAGGTCTTCTCTGCCAACTGTTACGCTGATTTCTTCATCGCCGTCATATGAAAGGTCACCAAGCTTAAGAGGCTTAAGCTCTCTGCCTGCAAGGGCGGCAAATTCGCGCGCAATGCCGTAATGACCCCAAAGGTCGGGTCGGTTTGTAAGTGATTTGTTATCAACCTCAAAAATAATATCGTCAATGGGGAAAATATCTTTGATGTTTGTGCCGTTTACAAGGTCTTTGTCAAGCTCCATAATGCCTGAGTGGTCGTCGCTCAGACCAAGCTCTTTTTCAGAGCAGCACATACCCTCAGATTCAAAGCCTGCAACGGTTGCAACGGTGATTTCGCCGCCGCAAACTCTGCCGCCTGCAAGGGCAAGAGCAACCTTCTGACCAACTGCAACGTTGGGTGCGCCGCAAACGATGTTGCATACTTTTGAACCTGCATCAACCTTAAGAAGATGGAGTTTCTTTGAGTTGGGATGGTCTTCAATTGAAAGAATTTCACCGACTACAACGTTCTGAACGTCTTCGCCCTTAACGATGATATCTTCAACCTCAGCCGTTGCAAGAGTAAAGCTGTTGATAAGCTTTTTAACGTCAAGACCGCTCAGGTCAACGTAATCTTTAATCCAGTTAATTGATACAAACATTGCTTATGCCTCCTTGCTTCCTTCAGGCTTTGTGAAGGATTTTTCCGTGAACTGTGTGAGAGCCTTGAGATTGCCGCTGTTGAACACACGGATATCCTTAACGCCGTATCTCAGCATTGCAAGTCTTGTCATACCAAGACCGAAAGCAAAGCCGATATATTTTTCAGGGTCAATGCCTGCAGCTGTGAGGACGTTGGGGTGAATCATACCGCAGGGGCAAAGCTCAAGCCAACCTGAATCCTTGCAGGAGGGGCAGCCCTTGCCGCCGCAGATTGAGCACTGAATATCAAGCTCAAATCCGGGTTCAACGAAGGGGAAGAAACCGGGGCGAAGTCTGACGGTGATATCTCTCTGGAAAACTTCAGAAAGCATGGTTTTCAT
>JAZNDY010000198.1:0-3436 GCA_045588295.1 Acutalibacteraceae bacterium | reverse complement strand
TTTCACGGCGCAGATTTACGGTCAGAAATATACCAACCCCACTGTTGCTTCGGTTTTGCTTTGCCTTGAATCCGTTTTCTCGGTTATTTTCGGCTGGCTTCTTCTCGGCCAGAAGCTTGACACACGCGGATTTATCGGCTGCGGAATTATGTTCACTGCGGTTATTCTTACACAGCTTCCGCAGGAATGGTTTGATTTTAAGGGTAAAAAGAGGGTTAATAAATAAAAAAGTGTAAGGAGTTGTTTATATGCTTAACAGCATTGTTGCTTTCCTGATGTCGGTTATCATTTCGCTCACAGGCACGCTTTACGGCACTCTCAATTCGCTGATTGACGTTGTTTACACAAGTGTCAATAAAATTCCCTATGCCGCACAGGCAATCAAAGATGATTTTTTGAGCGATATTGAAATTTCCGATATCGGCATAATTGATAACGAAACCGGCTACGTCAGGGATACTCTTGCTGTTTTTCTTGACGGAGAAATGACCGCCAAACAAAAATCGCAGGTGCTTTCCGCCTGCGGTGGCACGCTCATCGGTTGGTGCACCCCCATTGAGCTTTACGTTATCCGCACGGCAAAAATGTCACACGGGCAGGCGGTTGCGGCAAGCGAAAAGCTGGATTCAATTGACGGCGTGGCTCTTGCGATGCCGCTTTACACAAGCAAAATCACAGAGCAGACAACGCCCGATGACCCGTTTGATTATTTTATTGAGGATGACTTTTATTCGTCTGAAAACCCCGTTGTGTGGAACGAAATCAGCCCCAACGGCAGGAATTGGTGGCTCGAAGCCATTGATGCAAGGCAGGCGTGGGACTATGAGGCTTATTATCAGCCCGTCAGCCTCGGTGTGCTTGACAGCGGCTTTGACCTGAATCACCCCGAGCTTGCAGGCAAAATTTCTTTTCCCAATGAAAAACGCGCAAGCAAAAACCGCCCGTCTGACCACGGCTGCCACGTGGCAGGCATTATTGCGGCAGAGCGAAACAACGCAAGCGGTGTTGCAGGCATCTGCGACCACGCAGACCTTATTTGCGTTGACTGGAATCCCGATGCTTCAAGTCTGCAATTCTGGTTTACGGAGCTTGCAATTTATTACGGCTTTGCAGAGCTTGTTCAGGCAGGGGCAAAGGTTATCAATCTGTCGCTCGGCATTTCAGCATCGCTTAACGGCTCAAGAGCAAGTTTTTATGACAGAGCAATCAAACCCAGAGCGATGACCCTTTCAATGGCGTCGCTTCTCTCAAAGGGTTATGATTTTCTTATTGTTCAGTCTGCAGGCAACGGAAACAAATATAACGAGCCTGTTGATTCATCCAATAACGGCCATTTCACCGCCGTAACGCCTGATAACGTTTACACAGGCAAATATGATATCCCCAAAGAAGAGATTCTGGGCAGAATAATTGCTGTTTCTGCGGCGGTAAACGTCGGCAACGGCAATTACGTTCAGGCAAGCTATTCAAACGTCGGTCCGCATATTGATATTGCGGCACCCGGCTCGGCTGTTTTCAGCTGCGGTGACCCTGCAATTGCGGATTATACTTATAAATCAGGCACTTCGATGTCTGCGCCGTGCGTAACGGGCGTTGCAGGCCTTGTGTGGTCTGTTAACCCTGATTTCGCCGCCTTGGAGGTTAAAGAAATTCTTGTTACGGCAACAGACAGCGTTGCAAAGATTAACACCGATTACGAATATCTTTATGACGTTGAGCTTCTGGATTACCCGATGGTTAACGCAAAGCTTGCCGTTGAAGAAGCAATAAAGAGAACCGACCCCACAGTCGGCACGGTCAGCGGCAAATTGCCTCCCAGAAAGGCGGCAACGGTTGAATTCAGCGGCGTTGAATACACGGTTTTGGCTGACGGCAGTTTTTCTTTTGTTGCCAAAGAGGGCAGCGGCACTGCTGTTATAAAGAACACGGCAGGCGAAGAAATCGGCTCGTTTGAGCTTGCGGTTACCGCAGGCGGAAAAACAGAATTAACTGAAATTATTATTTGAAAGGTTGATATATATGGCAGAAATCAAAAAGCATTGGTATAAAGAGATGTCCGTTTATCAGGTCTGGCCACGAAGCTTTTGCGACGGCAACGGCGACGGCATAGGCGATATCAAAGGCGTTATGGAAAAGCTTGATTATATCAAGAGCCTCGGCGTTGATGCAATCTGGTTTTCACCGCTTTACAAATCACCCCAGCACGACTACGGCTATGATATTGCCGACTATAAATCAATCGCACCCGAATACGGCACGGTTGAGGAATTCAAAGAGCTTCTCGATGCCGCTCACAGCAAGGGTCTGAAGATTATTATGGACCTTGTTATTAACCACACCTCAGACGAGCATCAGTGGTTTATTGAAAGCAAAAAGGGCAAGGATAACCCTTACCACGATTATTACTTCTGGCGTGACGGCAAGAAACCGGGCGGCAAAAAGCCGCCCCACAACTGGCTTTCAACCTTTGCAGGTCCCGGCTGGCATTATAACGAGCATCTTGACCAGTGGTATCTGACTCTCTTTGCCAAGGAACAGCCTGACCTTAATATGGATAACCCAAAGGTACGCGAAGAAATCAAGGATATCATCCGTTTCTGGCTCGATATGGGCGTTGACGGCTTCCGTGAGGACGTTATCACATTCATCTCCAAAAAAGAGGGTCTGCCCAACGGCTTCCCCATTCCCGTTGCCTGCGGCATGGAGCATTATAAATGCGGTCCGCATCTTGACGAATACCTCACCGAGTTCAGAAAGGTTACCGATAATTATGACTGTATGACAGTCGGGGAAGCACCGATGATGACCCCGAAGCATGCGCTCCGCTTCATCAAGGAAGGACCTCAGCAGACGCTCAATATGATGTTCAACTTCCAGCATATGGAGGCAGACAGCTTTATGGTCAGCTGGATTCCGATGCCTTTCAGCCTCAACAAGCTCAAAAAGGCATATAACAGATGGCAGACAAAGCTTTACGGCGTTGCGTGGAACGCAAACTATATTGAAAACCACGATCAGCCCAGAATCATCAACCGTTACGGTGACGTTAATTACAGAGTTGAAAGCGGCAAGATGCTTGCCACAATGTATATCTGCCAGAGCGGCACTCCCTTTATCTATCAGGGTCAGGAAATCGGTATGCTCAACATAAAGTTTGACAGCGTTGACGATTACACCGATACCCAGGTAAAGAGCACTTATCAGCTTTTCAAAAAGCTCGGCTTCAGCGATAAGATGTTCCTCAAGGTTGCAAACCGCGCATCGCGTGATAATTCAAGAACTCCCGTTCAGTGGTCTGCAGAAAAGAACGCAGGCTTCACAACGGCTGAAAAGCCCTGGTTCACCGTTAACCCCAATTATACCGAGATTAACGTTGAAGCGGCAGAAAAGGACGAAAATTCAATTCTCCATTATTACCGCAAGCTTCTTAAATTCC
>JAZNDY010000197.1:0-8759 GCA_045588295.1 Acutalibacteraceae bacterium | reverse complement strand
CTGCGTTATCGGGTGAAACAGAGTGCAGAAGGATGACTGCACCGGGATGAAGGCGAGCCGTTACGGTTTCAAACGCATAGTCGGCACCCTTGGGGTTATTAACGTCCCAGTCGGCATAGGCGCAGGACCAGAAAGCGGTTTTATAGCCGAGAGAATAAACAAGGTCAAGCGAATTTTCGTTGTATGTGCCTTCAGGGTAGCGGAAGAAAACGGGCTGATAGCCGAATTCGTTGACAAGGCGGTTTTCGCATTCCTTGATTTCTGAGGTCATTTTGTCACGGGAGATCTGCGAAAAATCAGGGTGATTTGCGGAATGGTTGCCAACAATGTGACCTTCGTCAATCATTCGTCTGATAAGCGCGGGTTCTGAGTCAATGTGGTCAAGCGTGCAGAAAAATGCTGCAGGCACGTTTTTTTCTTTAAGTGTATCAAGCACCTTGATTGTGCAGCCGTTTTCCCAGCCGCAGTCAAAGGTGAGGTAAAGCACTTTTTCAGGTGTTTTTGTGTCAAGGCAGAATGCACCTTTGTTAACGGAATCAAAGTAAGCCTGATTATCAACGGAAATGCTGTGAGGCTTGCCGTTTTTTGCAACGCCGTAGCTGTGCTCTCTGCGTTTGGTTGAAAAACCGCCTGACGACGAAGAGCTTGCAGGCTTTGTTACGGGAGATACGGAGTGGGGGACGGTTGTTGCCTGCGTAGCGGCTTCGGTTGAAGTTTCTTCTTCAGTTTGCTCGGCGGTGGTTTCTTCTGCCGCCGTTGTGCCTCTTGTGTCTTCAACACTTGTTTTAACGTCAGCCTCGTGCTCATCGGGGAGTTTGCCTTGGGTTGAGCAGGAAGAGAGCATAAAAATGCAGGCAAAAACCAGGGCAATCAATTTTTTATTCATATTTTTCACCTTGCTTTATTTTTGTTGTTCGTGTATAGTATTCCTTGCGAAATTTATTTTATCAAAATTTTCTCTCAGATGCAACAAAAATCGTTTTTTGTTACACTTATATTATGAGAGTGGTAAGGAGGGTCGGTTTTGAGCGCTCAGATAAACGATCTCGTTACTCTTGCAAAAGACGGCGATGCCGAAGCTTTCGGCGAGCTGTATGAGCTTTACTATAAAGAGATGTATTATTACGCCTGCTGTGTTACGGGCAGCAGTGAGCTGGCGCAGGACGCTGTGTCAGAAGCTGTTCTTGCGGCGTTCAGGCAAATCGGCTCTTTAAAGAAAGCGGAGGCGTTCAAGGGTTGGCTTTTTAAAATCCTCTGCGCTTCCTGCAAAAGACATTACACAGAAAATCAACACAAAAAAGCATTTGTCTATCTTGACGGCGAAGAAAAAAACGAAGATGAGCCGGCGGCAAGCGATGACCTTGATATTTCGCTTGACCTTAAGCGTGCTCTCTCTATGCTTGCTGATGATGAGCGTGAAATTGTTTTGCTCAGCACGGTCAGCGGCTATAAAAGCCGTGAAATTGCGGAAATTCTCGGCTGTAACGCGGCAACGGTGCGTTCAAAGCTCCGCCGCGCGCTTAAAAAGATGAAGATTATGCTTGAAGATTCTGCGGCGAAAGGAGGGTGAAAGATGAAGAACAGCGGCAAAAACATTGAAGAAATGCTCAGACAGGGCCTTGATGATGTGAAAGTGCCTGAAAGTCTGGGAAAAGAGAAAATCGTGGCAATGCTCAAAGAGCAAAAGGATTTTTCCGATGAAACGGGTAACATAATAAAAATGGATGCGCACAGGGACAGCGCATCAAAGCGAGAAACGGCAGCCCCTGCCATACGCAGGTTTGCGGCGGCAGCAGCGGCGGTTATCGTTGTGGTTGTCAGCGTGATGTTTGCACGCGGAAACACAGGTGTCAGACTTATCAGAAACGAGCCTACGGTTGCAGATTATAATTCAGAAAACCTTGTTGTGGGTGTTAACAGCTATGCAGAGCTTGAAATTGCGGTTCAGAGCATTATCAAAAAAGACAGTTTTGATACCCCTGCCGTAACTCAAAACAGCAACGGCTCTTCCGTAACGGCAGAGCAGAATTCAACTCCTTCGGGGCAGAACAAAGGCTTTGTGGTTGATAATTCCGTTGTGCTCGGTGCGGCGGTTGATGCATATACCGCAGGCAGTGAAATTGTTCAGTCACTTACGGGGCTTGAGGCGGATATCGTTAAAAATAACGGCGAATATCTTTTTGTTGCAACAACGGAGCTTAACTCAAACGGTGCAAATGCAGAGCTTATCAAAGTTGTCAAAGCTCTGCCTGCTGAAGAAATGGCGGTTGCATCAACAATATTGCTCTCTGATAACAGCAGTTCAAAAAGCACCGATGATTGCATCGAAATCTATCTTAAAGATAACAGGCTTATTGCCGTGATGAGCAGAGAAGCTTACGTTATGGATAACAGCGCGGGATACGGCAAATCTTCAACGGTTGCGCTTTATTACGATATCAGCGACCCTGCAAAGCCTGCAAAAATCCGTGAACATATTCAGGAAGGCAAATACCTTGTTTCGGGTATTACCGATGAAGGTGCTCTTTATCTTATCACCGAAAAAGCCGTTTCAGGCGGAGAGCAGAACCTTATTCCCGTTTGCACCGCAGACGGAGTGGAGGTTAAGCCCGCAACGGATAAAATTTTTATGGCGGTCAATGACCCCGAAGCAGCGTTTACGTTTATAACGGTAACAGACACGGCGGATTTTGCGCAGCCTGTTGACAGCCTTGCTTTCTTTGGCAGCAACAGCGGCAGACTTTATGTAAACGGCAACACGGTTATGATTTCAAGAAGCTTTGTTTCGGTTGAAGCTGATGAAAAAGGTGTTCACAGAAATCTGACCGAGTTATACAAATTCAACATCGGCAAATCAAAGGCAGAGCTTGCAGGCTCATATGTTTTCAAAGGTTTTCTGCCGGGTAAACCCGCTGTTGACCCCAAAACAGGCTGGCTTACGGCAGCCGCAACCGATTCCGATTTCACAAGCCTTTATATTCTTGATGAAAAAATGGAGTTTGTGAGTGGAGTTGAGGGAATTTTTCCCGGCAAAAAGGTTAAAGACGTTAAGGTTATCGGCAAAAACTGCTATATAATTTCGGGCTCGGCGGCAGAAACAACAATGGTTATTGACGTTTCTGACCCGAAGAAGCCGCGCAAGGTTGTGACCGTTGCAACAAACGGTCTGGCAGACAGACTTTTCAGCGCCGGCGATGAGATGCTTATTCACATCGGCGCTTCAGGCGCAGACAGCGAGTTTCTCAAAGGCATCAGCATTTCTCTGCTTGACCTGAGCGACCCGTTAAAACCCGATAATCTTGATTTATATAATCTTTCAGATATTTCAGACACACTTTCGGTTTTTGATATCAAGGGAATTATGGTTATGCAGGATGAAAATATTCTGGGTATTCCTGTTATCAGAACCGATTCTGAAACCAAAGAAAAAGCTCTTGCATATGCTCTTTTTGAGTTTTCACAGAACGGAATCAGACCCGTAGGTTATTTCAACCACGAAATGGGCGTTGAAACAGAAACCGCAATGCGAGGCACCTGCATCGGTGACGTTTTTTACAGCATCACGGGTGACAGAATCGTTGCCTTTTCAATAAGCAACGAAAGCAGGCTCGGCGGCATCGAGCTTAATTAAGTTGAATTTCCACACCCAAACGGATGGAGGGATATCGGCACACGCCGATTGAGTGGATTATTCATAAACCGCCGTATCCTTGGGGAAGGATACGCAAAGGGCGGGCAAAAGATGGAGTGGTTTGGCGGAGCCGAAGGCACAACGGCTCCGCCGCCGCAATTTTACAAATCGTCGGCATCCTGAACAGGTTCGTCGTCAGGGTCATAGGGCACTCCCGTGTAGCTTCCGTTAACGTCTGACGGAATATCCTCATACGGCTCTGCATTCTGCGGCTTTCTGCCGGGGAAGCGGCGGCAGTTCTTTTTTTCGTTGCTGAAGCTGAATTGCATATAAACACCTCTTGTTTACAGAATGTTTATATTTTTTCACGCTTTATGCAGAATATTCTTCTTGACAAAAATACATATTTATTATAAAATTATTTAGTATTTATTGCTCACAAGCAAAAAAAAATAAAAAGGATGGTATAAGAAATGAAAAAGACACTCGCACTCATCACAGCTATTGTTATTGCTGCTCTTTCAATCAGCACTCTTTCAATCTGCGCTTTCGCAGAGCCGACAACAGCTGAAGCAACAGCAGAAGCAACAGAAGCTCCCACAGCAGCTGAAACAACCACAGCTATTGACCTCGGTCACCCCACAAGACCCGGCCAGAATGAAACAACAACAGCTAAGGCTGACGATGCTACACAGGCAACAGCTGATGCTAACAAAACAACAGTTGCTTCAGGCGACGAAATCAAAACAAATCCCGAAGGCGTAACTTCAATTGACGATCCCGACGAAACAACAAAGGCTCCCGCAAACGTTGATGACGACATCCCCAACACAGGCAGCAAGGCTGTTATCCCCGCAATCGCTCTTCTCGCTCTTGCAGGCAGCGTAGCAGTTGCAGTTAAGGCTAAGAAGGACTAATTTAAAACAATAAAAATTCTCGCTCCGATTTTCGGGGCGAGTTTTTTTGTTTGTAAAAAATGTGCGGTAAATGCCGGAAGTAAACTGCTTTTTACACATATGTAAACCTGAGTTGCTTGACTTTGATTTGAGAAAGCCTTATGATTACAGAAAAGGGGGTATTTGAATGGGCGCTTCAATATGGCTGATTGTTCTTGTTCCGATTTGGCTTGTGATATCACTGTTCGGGAATTTTTATACGCAGATCACGGGGAAAACACAGGCGGAAATATCGCTTCCCTATGACGAATCAAAAGGGTTGGTGTGGGAATACGATAACAACGAAGATTATTACGTTGACTTTGTTGAAGTTAAAATTGAAGATGATGAGCAGATTTTTGTTTTTAAAGATAACGATGCTGAACCTCAAAAAGACAAAACGGGGCGTTGCATGGACTTTGTTTTTACCGATAAAAACGGAAATAAAAAAATATATTATGTGAATTTTGCCGCTTTTGGCGAGTTGATTTTTTACGAAGAAAGTGAGTGCCTGATAACCGAATACACTGCCGTTGTTCATAACCCCAAAGAAGAATATTATTGGGTTTCAGATGGAAGCAAAAAAGACAGAGTTTTTATTCAGCCGATAAGCAAAGGTGATGAAGTGACTTTCACCGTTGTGTGTATGCCTGACGATATAGAAAAACTGAAAGCAAAAGAAAACTATGCCTTTAACGTATCGTTTGGTTATGTGAATAAAAACGGGTCATTCAAAGAAAACGTTACCGTTGTATATGAATTGGTTGACGGAAAACTTGAAGTCAAGGATGAACTGTGGACAATTGTGCATGATGAAAAATAATTCCCTGCAACTGTTTCGTTAATCAAAAAGAAGGCTTGCACTTCAGCGTGCAAGCCTTCGTTTAATATCAGAATGTTTTTACAAGTTCCTTAAGATATGCCTTGAAATCCTCACCGATTTCGGGGTGGGTAAGGGCAACCTCGCAGTTTGCCTGCATAATGCCGAGCTTGTTACCCATATCGTATCTCTTGCCGTCAAAGTTATATGCAATCAGTTTATCCTGCATACCGAGTTCCATCATAACGTCTGTAAAATAGAATTCCTTGCCTTCGGGAGTTGCGGCAAGACCTTTTTCAATCATACCGAAAACCTCGGGGGGCATAACAACTCTGCCGAGAATGGCATAGAGAGAAAGAATCTGGTCGGGTGTGGGCTTTTCAATGATTTCGCGGCAGTTCATCGCTCTGTCTTCGCCCTCGATGGGTGAAACGCCGAGTGTGCAATAGAGCCTGATAAGCTCTTCGGGAACTTCGTTAACACCAACAACGCCCTTGCCGTATTTTTCATAGCAACGGCAAAGCTGAGCTGTTACGGGGTCTTCGGAAACAATAACGTCGTCGCCGTAAAGAACAACAAAGGGTTCGTTGCCGACAAAGGATTTGCCGCAAAGAATGGCGTGTGCAAGTCCTTTTGTTTCTTTCTGGCGGACAAAGCAGATGTTGGCAAGGTTTGCGCAAGCTTTAACGTCTTCATAAAGCTTTTCTTTTGAGGGGTTGCCTTTAAGCTGTGCTTCAAGCTCAAATGAGTGGTCAAAATGGTCTTCAATTGCGCCCTTGCCTCTGTTTGTAACAATAAGGATATCTTCGATACCTGCTGCAACCGCTTCTTCAACGATATACTGAATTGCAGGCTTATCAACGATGTTAAGCATTTCTTTGGGGACTGATTTTGATGCAGGCAGAACTCTTGTGCCAAGACCTGCAGCGGGGATAATCGCTTTTCTGACTTTCATAATGTTACCTCCGTGTTTATATAATTGAAGAAAGTTTATCTGCTGCCATAACAAACAGGCTGAGTAATGCCTGTTCGCCTAAATTACCGACAAAATATGCAAAGAACGAAACGCTGCCTCTGCGGACAATCATCATTTTTCTGATGCTTGCATCCTCGGTGGCGGCATCGATTATTTTAAGGTCGGCGTTGACCTTTTTAAAATATAGCTTATCGGCAAGAAAACCGCACAGAAGCCGTTCGCCAAGCATAATAACCGCATAACCGAACAGGGGCAGAGATGATTTCAAAAGATATGACCAAGCGATTTTCTCATATTGTTTTGCCGCTTCTTCATCTGCCGTAATCTCTGAAAAAAACGAAGAAAAATCGGGGTTTTCCGCATCAAGTCCGAATTGAGTCATCTGCTCCGTGAAATCTGCGGATGCTTTGTAATATGAATTAATCAAGGGCGCGCAGATCATTGCAACGGCAACGGATGCAACCAGCAAAAGAGTGCCGATTTTATACATTTTTCTGAAAAGGAACCATTTCGGACCAAACAGAAAAGCCATCCAGTTAAAGCTTACTCTGCCGTTTTCGATTCTGCGGAATTTGGGAACGTAACGTTTGGCGTTAAGCTGTGTATAAAGGGCATAGTCGCCAACCGTATATTCGCCGATTATCTCGTTTTCAGCATCACTTACGCCGTCAAGAAACGGGCTTTTGCCGGTGTCGGGCGAAAGGAAGTTGCCGCAGGTGTGGCATCTGAGAGCTCCCTTGAGATTTTTTGCTCCGCAGAAGGTGCATTCAACCTGTTCTTTTTCTTCGGTTTTGCCCAGCAGTGCGCCGCAACTGCCGCAATGAACGGCATCGTCAGGGTTTTCACTGCCGCAGACGTGGCAGACTATGCTGCCGTCATCGGTGCGGATTGTTTCTGATTCTGTTGCCTGCTCATCTTTTGCATCATCAGGGCTGATTGCGGCAGGCTCATTTTCGGGTGTTACGGAATCGGGCATCCACACAAAGGTTTCGGAATGAAGCTCTTCGTTAATGCATCTGCCGTTTTTGAACCAACACTCGCGGTGGTGCGGCGTGGCGCATTCGGGGCAAACAACAACGTCGTCGTGCTCATTCATAACAATGCCGCATACGGGACACGGCAAACCGTAATATTTCATTCGGGTTTCACGCTTTCATAAAAGTATACATATTCATTTTACCTAATCGTCAACAAAATTTCAATTACTTTTTTAAATTATTTGTAAATATTAAAAAATAAAATATCATAAAATAAAATTTGGCTTTACAAGTGACAAGTTTTTAGTTATAATACATTTTGAAAAATTATGCTTTAGGAGATTTTTTATGATTCAGTTTGAAGAATTAAGGCTCGGTGTTCTTGAGTATGAAGAAAAGCTTAAACAGCTCCGTGACGCTCTCGGTCTTGACGCGATGAGCAAAGAAGCTGAAGAGCTTGAAGAACAGACCGCTCAGGACGGTTTCTGGAATGACCTTGCAAATTCCCAGAAGGTTCAGCAGAGAATCAGCCAGCTTAAAAATAAAATCAGCGCTTACAACTCTCTTGAGGGAGAGTATAACGATGCGCTTGTGCTCATTGAGCTTGCAGACGAGGCAGAAGACCTTGATATGCTTGATGAATGCAAGGAAGCTGTTAACAGCTTTGTTTCAAAGCTTGATGCCATGACGCTCAGCACACTGCTTTCAGGTGAATACGATGCCAAAAACTGCATTCTCACTTTCCACGCAGGTGCAGGCGGCACAGAGGCTCAGGACTGGAACCAGATGCTTGTCAGAATGTATCAGCACTGGGGCGAAAAGCACGGCTTCAAGGTCAGTATGCTTGACTTTCTTGACGGCGATGAAGCAGGTCTTAAATCTGCCGTTCTTCTTGTTGAGGGCGAAAATGCTTACGGCTATCTCAAGGGCGAAATGGGCGTTCACCGCCTTGTAAGAGTTTCACCTTTTGATGCTTCGGGCAGACGCCACACCTCGTTTGCTTCGCTTGAAGTTATGCCTGAAATCGATGATACCGTTGAGGTTGAAATCAACCCTGATGACCTTAAGATTGACTATTACCGTTCCAGCGGTGCAGGCGGTCAGAAGGTTAACAAAACTTCATCGGCAGTCCGTATCACTCACATCCCCACGGGCATCGTCTGCGCTTGCCAGGTTGAAAGAAGCCAGCATCAGAACAGAGAAGTTGCAATGAAGATGCTCAAATCCAAGCTTATAGAAATCAAGGAACGCGAACATCTTGATAAAATCAGTGATATTAAGGGCGTTCAGAAGGAAATTGCCTGGGGTAGCCAGATTCGTTCTTATGTATTTATGCCCTACACCCTTGCAAAAGACCACAGAACAAGCTTTGAAAACGGTAATATCAACGCTGTTATGGACGGCGATATTGACGGCTTTA
>JAZNDY010000196.1:0-2054 GCA_045588295.1 Acutalibacteraceae bacterium | reverse complement strand
GCAATTGCTCCGCTTAATAAAAAACAATAAAAATTAATTTTGGAGGAAATTTATTATGAAAAAGTTTGTATGCTCAGTTTGCGGTTATGTTCACGAAGGCGATTCAGCTCCCGAGTTCTGCCCCCAGTGCAAGGTTCCTGCATCAAAGTTCAACGAGCAGAGCGGCGAAATGTCATGGGCTGCAGAGCACGTTCTCGGCGTAGCTGAAGGTGCTCCCGCCGAAATCATCGAAGGCCTCAGAGCTAACTATATGGGCGAATGCACAGAGGTTGGTATGTACCTTGCAATGGCAAGAGTTGCTCACAGAGAAGGCTACCCTGAAATCGGTCTTTACTGGGAAAAAGCAGCTTATGAAGAGGCTGAACACGCAGCAAAGTTTGCAGAGCTTCTTGGCGAAGTTGTAACAGACAGCACAAAGAAGAACCTTGAAATGAGAGTTGAAGCTGAAAACGGCGCAACAGCAGGCAAGTTTGAGCTTGCAAAGATGGCAAAGGCACAGAACCTTGACGCTATCCACGACACCGTTCACGAAATGGCTCGTGACGAAGCAAGACACGGCAAGGCATTTGCAGGTCTTCTTGCAAGATATTTCGGTTAAATCCCCTACCCTATAAATAATTAAGAGTGGCTTTTCAGCCACTCTTTTTTGTTGTGTATTAACTTAATCCCATTCACAGCCTGTGACGGTATCCATATTGATGCCTTTTGTATCGTGCGTTCTGAACATCATTGCTATGAGTGCAACGGTCAGACCGGGAACGAGGAGCGAAAGGCTTTCAACAGCAATTGCCTTATCGCTTGCAATGGCAACAACGATGAAGTGAACAACGTATGAGAAAGCGTATCCCAACGCTGTTACGATAAACTGAGCCGACATACAGGAGGAGCGGAGGTTTGTGGGCGAGGATTCGCCGACCATCATAATGAGAACGTCATTGGTTGAATAGTAGCTGCCGACGAACGCACCGCAGAAGAAGCCGACAATGTAAGGCATCCACGCAAAGTTTGCGCCGACCCAGAACAGAATGAACGAAAGCAGGCAGTTGAATGCGGTTGTGATTGCGGCGGCTTTTCTTCCGAGCGAGTCAGAGATGAAGCCCATAATAACCTGCGAAACGGCACAGCCGATGGGGAAAAGGAAGATGGCATCCGTAACCACACCCGTGCTGACAAACTCAAGAGCTTCTTTGCCGAGTTCGGCAAAATTGCCAAGCTTAACGAGGTTACCGGCGTAGCCGTAAGAAAGAATAACCTGATAATTGATTGTGCCGATAAAACCGATGTTAACAAAAGCAGAGGTTATGTAAAGCCACCTGAGCTGCTTATGCTTCAAGGCAAATTTGAGAGCCGTTATCAGACCGCCCTGAGCATTCTGGGCCTGAGCATCACTGATGACCAGTTTAGCTTTTGTGCCTTTGGATTTTTTGCTGCCTTTTGCGTTTGCAGCATCAAGCTTTTTACTTGGCTTTTTATTCTTTTCTTTTTCTGCTGCCCGTTCTTCGTCTGACATTCTGAGATAACGCAGGCGTGAATCGATAAACGCATCTGTTTCTCTTGCAGTCAGAAGAGCTATAAAGCAAGAAACCATACCGACGATTGCAGGGATAAGATAAACGTTTCTCCACTGTGCGCCGCTTTCCATTAGCTTATCGCGAAGCATCGGCACAAGGATTACCGCAATGTTGGCAAAAAATTTGATTGATGAATATATCCTTGCCCTGTGTTTTGACGGCGAGGATTCCATTATGTAAACAACGTGCATATCATGAGGAACAAAGAACTGGATAAGGCACGAACCTACAACGTAAAGCGGAATGTTATTTGAAAGATAGATAATCAGCAGAGCAAAGCTCATACCGAAAGTGTTAATTATCAGAAACGTTTTGCGTCCCCAACGGTCAGCAAGCGGTCTGTAAAGCAAGCCGATAGCCTGGAACGGAATTGCAAAAATGGAAAGCATATCAAGCAAACCGACTGATTTTTCGCTGTTGAAAAGGTCGTTTGCTATTTCGGTTTTCATCAACGTGCCGATCTGGGATGCAATTTCATCCGTT
>JAZNDY010000195.1:0-7062 GCA_045588295.1 Acutalibacteraceae bacterium | reverse complement strand
AGACAAGCAACCTGCGGCAGGCGGATATCAGGTCGCCTGCTTCAAGCAGACGGGCAAGGTAATGCACAGCCGCGTCAGGGTCTGAACCGCGCATTGATTTTTGGTAAGCTGAAATTATATCGTAATGCTCGTCACCGTCTTTATCATAACGCATTGCGCTTTTTTGCGTTAATGACTTTGCACTTTCAAGAGTTATCTTTTTAACGCCGTTTTCTTCACTTGAGGCAAGCACGCACAGCTCAACGCTGTTGATAGCCTTGCGCACGTCGCCTGCGCTGGCGGTTGCTATATGATTAAAAACGCCGTCCTCAATTTCATAGGTTTCGCCGCGGTCATCTGCCATAAAGTCAAAACCTCTGCGAACGGCTTTTTCTGCTTCGGCAGGGGTTACGCTTTTGAACTCAAACACAGTGGAACGGCTTAAGATGGCGCTGTAAACGTAGAAATAAGGGTTTTCCGTTGTGGAAGCGATAAGGGTGATTGCACCGTTTTCAATGTATTCAAGAAGTGTTTGCTGCTGCTTTTTGTTGAAATACTGAATTTCATCCAGATAGAGCAGAATGCCGTTTGGCGCAATGAAAGTGTCAAGCTTGGCAACAACGTCCTTGATGTCTGCAGTGCCTGCAGTTGTGCCGTTAAGCTTAACAAGATGGCGGTCTGTTGTTTTGGCGATTATGCTTGCGAGCGTTGTTTTGCCTACACCGGGAGGACCGTAAAACACCATATTAGGTAATTCGCCGGATTTAATAATGTTGCGCAAAGGTTTGCCCTCACCGAGCAGGTGAGGCTGACCGATTATATCTTCGATTGTTTTCGGACGGAGTCTGTCCGCAAGAGGAGCTGACATAATTTTCTCCTTGTTAGTAGAATTAATAATATGATATAAACATTATTGAAAAAAGTCAAGATTAACATTGCTTGACATTCTGCAAGGATTAATATAAAATTTACAATGTCAAAATATTTATTTCAATCAAAAAGGGTGATTGCTATGAGTAATTTCAAAAAAACCGTTGCCTTGTTGCTTGTTGCTCTGAGCGTGCTTGCTCTTGCCGCTTGCGGTAAGGAGGAAGCGGCAAACACGTCAACAACCGCGGTGCAGGGCAATTATGATGACAAGGAAACTCAGGATGAGTTGCCGCCCGACCCTGACAGAGGCGAAGACAAAATCAAAATTGTTGCTCCTGCTGATTTCAGCAGCCTGGCTATCTCAAAGCTTGCGATTGACCGCAGTTATGCCTACGTTGTTGAGCAAAAGGGAATCACGTCTGCTTCGGCTGCCGAAAAGCTCAAAAACGGTGATGCACAGGTTGCGGTGCTTCCGATTGCTGATGCTGCAAATCTGGCGGCACAGACAGATATTAAAATTCTTGCCGTTAACACAAACCTTGTGCTTTCTGTTGTTGCCAAAGAGGAGCTTGTTAAAGACGGTTATTCAGACCTCAGAGGTAAGACGGTTTATGCTTGCGGCGAGGGTACTTATATTCAATGGGTAACGGAAGAAATTCTCAAAAACAAGGGCATTAACGCGAATGTTATTTATACAACCGTTGAGGATATTGATGCAAAAATGAAGAGCGGAGAAGCAGAAATCTGCATCTTGCCTGAATTTGACGGCACACGCCTTGTAAACACAAACAAAGGCTTTGCCAAAAAGTTTGCACTGACGTCTCTCTGGACAGAGGATTTTGCGCCTGCGGCAACCTGCATTGTTGCAAGGGCAGATTACGTTGAGGCTAACCCCGAATACATCAAAGAGTTTATTACCAACGCTGAAATGGCAACTAATTCCTGCATCGATAACGAAGCGGGCACGGGTTACATGGCGCAGATATTGACAAGCAACGGTTATTTCTCTGATTTTGAGCTTGCCAAGAAATCTGTTTCTGCAGTTGATTTTGTTTTCCTTTACGGTGAAGAAATGAAGGCTGCTTTTGAAGCAAACATTGAGTTTTATGCAGACTGCGGTGCAGAGATAACAGCTCCGGCGGACAGTGTATATTATAAAATCAGTTAAAATATGTTTGCCGTAACCGACAAATTAACAGCTTTTTATAACGTTGGCGACAAAACCAAAGAAAAAAAGCGGTGTTAATTTGTTTTTACAACAAAAATTGAGCATTGAATTGTCATTTTTGACTTGAAATTACGAATAAAATATATTATACTAATTTCATACGTGCACTGCGGTGATAACTGCGTGCAAATTTAAAACTGCGGCTCAGCCGCAAACCATCAGGAGGAATGAACATGATGAAAAAGATTCTTGCAGTACTTCTTGTTTTCTCACTCGCATTTGCATTTGCAGCTTGCGGCGGCAAAGACGAAGAACCTTCTCTGACAGCACCTGTTGCTGAAACAGAAGGCGGCTTTGATGCACCTGCAGGCACAAGACCCCCTCAGACTGAAGTTGCAACAGAAATTGCAACAAACGCTGAAGGTCAGACAGAAATCGTTACAGAAATCGTTACAGAAGCTGAAGCTAAAGTTCCTGAAACAAAAGAAGAAATCGTTGCATATTTCAACGATGCTATCAACGGTGTTAAGCCCAACGCAACAAAGGTTGTTCACAAGTCATCCGCTATCACTCTCAACGGTTCTCTCAAGATCCCCGGCGCAATTGATTTTGCAATGAAGATTCTTGGCGGCGCTGAAAAGTTCATCGGTGACCAGCTTGCAAAGAACAGCAAGGGTGAGCAGACATACACAGGCGCAGACATCAAGGCTAAGTTCCCTGTTGAAGGCGAAGATTACGCAAGCAAGCTTACAGCTAACGACGTTGCAAGCGCAGGCGCAAAGTGGTCGGATGACGGCAAATACCTCATCGTTCAGATCGTTGCAAAGAGCGATTCAAAGAGCTCAACAGTTAAGCACGGTCAGGGCCATGCACCCAAGGCATTCAACGTTGTTCTTCCCGGCATCGTTAACGATAACGTTCCCTCAGCTGTTGCAAATATGCTCGGCGGTGCTGCAGAAATGAACTATCCCGGCTGCACAGTTACAGTTACCATCGACTTCGATACAGGCGAGGTTGTTAAGGCTGAATATGTTATGAACTGGACAATCAACTTCGGTACAGACATTGTTCTTCCTTTCAGAACAACTGATAAGTACGAAATCGCTTATTAATCAGAAACACAAAATTAATCGGTGACCGTCTTAACGGCGGTCGCCGACTTTGCGTAATATTATAATAAAGGAGTATTCCCAATGAAGAAAGAAGTTCTTGTTGAAACCTCTGCCCGTCACGTTCATGTCAGCCGCGCTGACCTTGACATCCTTTTCGGCGAAGGTTATGAATTGACACACAAAAAAGATCTCTCACAGCCCGGTCAGTATGCCTGCGAAGAGAGAGTTGCGGTTGTTGGTGCAAAGTCCAGCTTCCCTGCAGTTTCAATCCTTGGCCCCGTTCGTCCCTCAACACAGGTTGAGCTTTCACTCACAGATGCACGCAGCATCGGCGTTGTTGCTCCCGTAAGAGAGAGCGGTGACATTGCAGGCACAGGTACTTGCAAGCTTGTTGGCCCCAAGGGTGAGGTTGAGATTGATTGCGGCGTTATCACTGCAAAAAGACACATCCACGCTACTCCCGCAGATGCTGAAAAATACGGCCTTGAAGACAAGCAGGTTGTTTGCGTTAAGGTTGAATCAGACGGCAGAAGCCTTATTTTTGATGACGTTGTTGTAAGAGTTAACCCCAACTTTGCTCTTGCAATGCACATTGACACAGACGAGAGCAACGCAGCAGGCGCTGTTCCCGGCATGATGGGTGAAATCCTTTAATCTCAATACATAAAATTACCGCCGAGGTTTTTGACTTCGGTGGTTTTTGTTTGCAACAAAAAATCCGCCGTCAACAGACAGCGGATAATTTTTTACATACTTTCGGGAACGGTGATGCTGAACATTGTGAGGATGTTTCTCAGAACGTTCTTTACGCAAAGGCAGAGGCTGAGTCTTGCCTGCATAAGAGCTTCATCGTCGCAGTTAACTCTGCAAGCGTTATAGAACTTATGGAAGAGTGTTGCAAGGTCAACGGCATAGCGTGTGATTTTGGCAGGGTCATAGTTCTTTGCAGAGAGGATAATCTCGTCTGTGAGCGCAGAGAGATGCTTGATAAGTTCTTTTTCTTCGGGGGCGGAGAGAAGCGCAAGTTCGGGAATTGTGCATTCTCTTGCTGCCTTGCCTTCGCTCTCAAGCTTTTTGAGGATACTACAGATTCTTGCGTGAGCATACTGGCAATAATAAACGGGGTTCTGTGAACTCTGTTCAACTGCAAGGTCAAGGTCAAAATCCATCTGTGAGCCGGGCTCTCTCATATTGAAGAGGAAACGAACGGCATCAATGGGGATTTCTTCAAGCAGGTCAACAAGGGTGATTGCTTTGCCTGGACGCTTGCTCATTCTGACAACCTCACCGTCACGCGTGAGACGGACAAGCTGCATAAGAATGATGTCAAGGGCGTCCCCGTTGCAGCCGATTGCGGCAAGAGGGCCTTTCATTCTTGCAACGTGACCGTGATGGTCAGCGCCCCAGATGTTTATAGCTCTGTCAAAACCTCTTATCTGAAGCTTGTTACGGTGGTAAGCGATGTCAGCGGCAAAATAGGTGGGGTTGCCGTTTGTTCTGATAAGAACTTCGTCCTTGAGCTCCAGCTTTTCGATTTCTTCGGGTGTTTTGCCTTCTTTGAGAAGTCTTGCACCGAGAACTTCTTTGTTTTTATACCATACGGCACCGTCTTTTTCGTATGTGAGACCTTTGTTTTTCATAATATCAAGGGTTTCTGCAAGCTCGCCGCCGTTGTGAAGAGTGCTTTCAAGGAACCAGGTATCGTATTCGATGCGGTATTTTGTGAGGTTTTCTTTCATAGCTGCAATGTTTTTGGGCAGAGCATAGTCAACAAGCGCCTTTCTGCGTTCTGCTTCTGTTGCATCGATGAATTTATCGCCGTGGATTTCTGCAAATTCCTTGGCTCTTGTGATGATGTCTTCGCCGTGGTAGCTGTCTTCAGGCAGCTCGGGAGCATCTGCGCCCTTATAAAGCTGCTGATAACGGATATCAAGCGAAAGACCGAATTTTTCAATCTGGTTGCCTGCGTCATTAACGTAGAATTCGCGGCTTACGTTGTAGCCTGCAAAGTCCATAACTGCGGCAAGGCAGTCACCGAGAGCACCGCCTCTGGCGTTACCCATATGCATAGGGCCTGTGGGGTTGGCAGAAACGAATTCAACGTTGATTTTTTTGCCGCCGCCGTAATTTGAACGGCCGTATTCATCGCCTTTTTCAAGAATATCCTGAATAATGCTGGCGTTAAAGCTTTCTTTGAGATAGAAGTTAAGGAAGCCGGGGCCTGCAACTTCACATCTTTCAATGAAAGTGTCACAAAGTTCAAGGCGGTTAATGATGGCTTCTGCTATTTTGCGGGGGGCGGAGCGGAGGTCTCTTGCCCACGCCATAGCGGCGTTTGAGGAATAATCGCCGTTATCTCTGTTTGCAGGTACCTCAACGATAAAATCGCTCAGGGGCACTGCGGGGAATTCACCGTCGGCAACGGCTCTGCCTGCGGCTTCAAGGATGGCTGTTCTGATTTCGTTGACAGCCTGTTTAACTAAAAGTGACATTTTATACCTCCTGATTTTTAACTGCAACCTCAACGGTCAGATCGTTTTCGGATGCAAGGTCATTGTTGAAATCAATCGTGTAAGAAAAGCGGAGTGTTCCGCCGTTTTCATTCATATCCGTGAACAGATTGTTTGTGTAAACACCCATCATCAGCTCGCCGTAAGGGGTTGAATAAAAGCAGGTGTGGCGGCGTTCTTTTTCGATTATAAGCTCGGTGTTATACTTGCCCGTTCGGGTCATAACAATTGTGCCGTTTGAATATTTAAGCTCGGTCCGGCAACCCTTGAGTTCTTCGTCTGTTTCGTGGTAAACAACAGTAAAGCCGTCTTCGCTGAAATCGAGTGAGCCGCTTGTTGTGAGCTCGCAGGTATATTCCTCGCCATCCTGCAGATGACGGTCTGTTATTTTGATAACTGCGTCTTTCATTTTATCTCTCCGTTGCAAGCTCGAGCAGCTTATCGAGCAACTCTGAATAGGGAACGCCTGATGCGGCAAAAAGCTTGGGATACATACTGATTGAGGTGAAGCCGGGGATTGTGTTGGGCTCGTTAAGAAGAATTGAACCATCTGAGCAAACGAAGAAGTCAACCCTTGTGAAGCCTGAACAACCGAGTGCTCTGTAAGCTCTTACTGCGGCTTCCTGAACAGCTTTGAGCATATCGTCTGAAAGTCTGGCAGGGATATGAAGCTCGCTTTCGTTTGCAAGATATTTTGCATCGTAATCATAGAATTCGTTGCAGGGCACAACCTCACCGACTACGGAAGCAACGGGCTCGCTGTTGCCCATAACCGCGCACTCAACCTCAACACCGATAATGCCTTCTTCGAGCACAACCTTTGTGTCATGCGCAAAAGCCTTTTCGCAGGCTTCTTCAAGCTCTGCAAGGGTTTTTGCCTTGCTGATGCCGACTGATGAGCCTGCGTTTGCGGGCTTGACGAAAATGGGATAGCCGAGTTTCTCAGCCGCACTTTCCAATAAAGCCGTTTTATCGGCTGTATAAGCGTATTTATCAAAGGCAACCCATTTTGCCTGGGGTATGCCGTAAAAGTCCGCCATAGCGTTTGTGAACGCCTTATCCATACAAATTGCACTTGCCGCCGTATTGCAGCCAACATAGGGAATGCCCGAAATCTCTAAAAGACCCTGCATTGTGCCGTCCTCGCCGTTTTTGCCGTGAAGAACGGGGAACACAACGTCAACTCTCTCAATTTCAGCCTTGCCGTCATTGTATCTGATGATGCCGTGATGCTCTCTGTCGCAGGAAATAACGGCTTTTTCGAGATTTTCTTTATCCTCGAGCCACTTTCCGTCGGGAAGCATATCGGGAGAACCGTTGTATATATAAAACTCGCCGCTTTTGGTTATTCCCATGGGGATAACCTCATATTTATCGGCAGGAATATTTTTGATAACCGATGATGCGGACTGAAGCGAAACAT
>JAZNDY010000194.1:0-2217 GCA_045588295.1 Acutalibacteraceae bacterium | reverse complement strand
TTGTTTGTAACAAAGACAACCCCTGGCTATGCCAGGGGAAAAGGAAAGCTTTTAGCGAGGGGAGCCGTAGACAAGAAAAAGCTCCTTGATATAGTAGAAGTGGTTTGCCGACCACACAACAAAAACATCAAGGAGGTCTTTAACGTGAAAGAAAAAGACATAAATAGTTTAGAACAAACGAGTTGGAGATGTCAATACCATATTGTATTTGCACCGAAATATAGAAGGCTTGCAATATACAGAGAGATAAAAGTGGATATAGGAAAGATATTAAGACAGTTATGCCAACAAAAAGGAGTAGAAATAATAGAAGCAGAATTGTGTCCTGACCATATCCATATGTTGATAAGCATACCGCCTAAGTATAGTGTATCGCAGATAATGGGATATCTGAAAGGTAAGAGTAGTCTGATGATATTTGACAGACACGCGAATTTGAAATACAAGTATGGAAACAGACACTTTTGGGCAAGAGGTTATTTTGTGGATACAGTAGGAAGAAACAAAAAGCAGGTAGCAGAATACATAAGGAATCAGCTTGCTGAAGATCAGATAGCAGACCAGATGAGTCTGAAAGAATATGTAGACCCGTTCACGGGTAGCGAGAACAAGAAAGCATAAAAATAACCCCTTGAGGGGTAGCTGAAAAAGGAATGCGGTCGGCAAACCTTTCAGTGCCCCTTAAGGGGTTTCGTCCGTATAATGCCCTTATAGGGCTTAATCAAGCCACCAGCTTAGCTGGTGGTCCTGACTAATTATTTCTCGTTGTAGATGCCTCTTGCAACGTAATGAGTGTGAAGAACCTCGTGAGCAACGTGGCTGCCGGGTTTCTCAAAGTATTCAGCATAAACAGCCTTAACTGCTTCGCTTTCGTGTGACTTTCTTACGGGGAGATTTCTGTCTGCCTCATAGAGAGCCTGTCCTCTGATAGCCTTGAGGTCAACAAAGTTGTGAACTGAAGCGGGCTGTGTGGGCTGACCGCCGCCGTTTACGCAACCGCCGGGGCAAGCCATGATTTCAACAAAGTGATATTCTGACTTACCTGCCTTGATGTCGTCCATAACCTTCTTTGCGTTTGCAAGACCGCTTGCTGCGCAAACCTTAACTTCCATGCCTGCAACTGTGTAGGTTGCTTCCTTAAGACCTTCTGTGCCTCTTACCTCTGTGAACTCAAGGTTCTTGAGCTCTTCGCCTGTGAGAGTTTCAACAGCAGTTCTCAGAGCAGCTTCCATAACACCGCCTGTTGCGCCAAAGATAACGCCTGCGCCTGTGCCTTCACCGAGAGGATTATCAAATTCTTCGTCGGGAAGAGCGTTGAAGCTGATACCTGCAGTTTCAATCATTCTTGCAAGCTCACGGGTTGTGAGAGCGTAGTCAACGTCAGCATAGCCGCTTGCGGACTGGTCTGCTCTGCCTGCTTCAAACTTCTTGGCTGTGCAAGGCATAATTGAAACAACAACGATGTCCTTGGGATCAAGGTTCATCTTCTTTGCATACCATGTCTTGATAACTGCGCCGAACATCTGCTGGGGTGACTTGCAGCTTGAAAGGTGAGCAAGCTGATCGGGATAGTAGTGCTCGCAATACTTAACCCAACCGGGTGAGCAGGATGTGATGAGGGGAAGAGTGCCGCCGTTGTTGATTCTGTCAAGAAGTTCGTTTGCTTCTTCAAGAATTGTGAGGTCAGCTGAGAAATCGGTATCAAATACCTTGCTGAAGCCAAGGCGACGGAGAGCTGCAACCATCTTACCTGTTACGTTTGTGCCGATTTCGTTGCCGAAAGCTTCACCGAGAGTGACACGGATTGAGGGAGCAGTGTTAACAATAACAAACTTTTCGGGGTCGTTGATTGCTTCGAATACCTTTGCGGTATCGTCTTCGGAAAGCTCATAACCGAGGGATACGATTGCTTTGCTTACCTTGGCGATATCTGCGGTGTTGTCAAGCAGAACGTTGCTTGCGGAAGCAGCTGATGAATTTCCGAAAGATGCGGCACCCTTGTGGCTGTCACTCGTCATTCCGAGAATAAGCTTTGCGGAATGGTTGATTGACATCGAGTTGACTCCGTATGTAACATCAAGAGTGTGACCCTTGACCTGAAGAGCCTTCATAACGCTTTCAAGCGAAGGAAGGGCGTCGCTGCCAACGCAGGTTTTAACCTGTGTTGCACCTGCCGAAATGCAAGAGAAAACGCAGGCATTTGCCATATCAAGTGCG
>JAZNDY010000193.1:0-10576 GCA_045588295.1 Acutalibacteraceae bacterium | reverse complement strand
GTTCATTTTGAGCATAAGCCGTTTATCGAGAGTATAATCTCCTTCGATAAGCCTCGAAAGCAGGTTAAGCTCGTTATCCTCAAGCCCTGCCATAAAAGCAAGCCTGCCTGCATTAACGCCGAGAATCGGCTTATGATGTTTGGCGGCGGTTTTTGCCGCGTGAATTATTGAGCCGTCACCGCCGACAGCAATAACCGCATCACAGCTTTCAAGAGCATCTTGCTCATGCATAAAAGATGCTTTGGTTGAGGAAAACTCCGCCTCATATTCGGGCAAAAAGCTGTAACTTGCGCCAAGGGTGTCAAGCGTTTTGCATATGCCGCAGGTTACGGAATATGCTTCTTTTCTTGTAAGGTTAGGCATAAGCACAATTTTCATTCCGCGCCCTCCCCTGACGGTTTATCGAGTTTTTCGTGAGATTTATCGGCAAGCTCCGTTGCAGAACCGTTCCAGAGCATTTCTCCATTTTCTCTTTTTTCAATAAACATAAGATATTCTATGTTGCCTTCAGGGCCTTTGATGGGTGAAAAATCAACGTCAATAACAGCAAAGCCGTTTTCCGCCGCAAATTCTGTTATTTTTGCAATAACGTCTGCGTGAACAGATTTATCCCTGACAACGCCTTTTTTGCCTATGTTTTCTTTGCCTGCCTCAAACTGCGGTTTGATAAGGCAGACGGATTTGCCGCCGTTTTTGAGCAAGGTATGCATAACGGGCAAAATCAGTTTGAGTGATATAAACGAAACGTCAACCGAAGCAAAATCAATTTCTTCGGGAATCTGTTCTCTTGTAACATATCTGAAGTTGGTTCTTTCGAGGTTAACTACTCTTTCGTCACACCTGAGTTTCCAGGCAAGCTGACCGTAACCAACGTTAATTGAATAAACCTTTCACGCTCCGTTTTGAAGCATACAGTCGGTAAATCCGCCGGTGGAAGCACCGATATCCATACAGATGCAATCTTTCAGCTCAAGGCCGAAGCTTGCCACAGCTTTGTGAAGCTTAAGGCCGCCCCTGCTGACGTAAGGGTTAACCGCACCTCTGACCTCAATAACGTCAGTATCTTTGATTGTAACGCCGCCTTTGAGTGCTTTCTGGCCGTTAAGATAAACGCTGCCTGCCATAATCAAAGCCTTTGCCTTTTCACGGGTTTCGGCATAACCGCGTTCAAAAACAGCTACGTCGAGCCGAAGTTTTTCACTCATATTGCCGCCCCCTTTTCTATTGCTGCCGCCATTTTTTCGGCACTCATTGAGTATTTATCCATAAGGCTCTTAACTGATGCGTGTGCAACAAACTCATCCTCAACCGCAGTCAGGTTAAATTTACCGCCGAATGATTTGAGAAGAAGCTCACAGCCGAATTTTTCGCCGACTCCTCCGCCTTTCATTCCTTCTTCAAAGAAGAAAACGTTTCTGCATTTCAACGCCGCTTCAACAGCTTCCCGCGGAAGAGGTTTGATGCGGTTAAGTTTGATTATTTTTACCTTATCAGACTTTGAGCCAAGAAGCTTAATAGCATCAACGGCATTAAAGAAGAGTCTGCCATAGGTAACAATTGCGTTTTCGGCATCACGGTTACCTATAATTTCATAATCACCCGAGCACAAATCGGCATATTCCGTATCGGCAGGCATACAGCCTCTGGGGTAACGGATAACAACAAGGTTGGAATCTTTATAAAATGCATTATAAAAAGCTTTGCTCAATTCATCATAAGTTGCAGGTGAATATACCGTTGTGTTGGGCATACTCTGCACGATTGAAACATCAAAAAGTCCCTGATGAGTTTCGCCGTCTTCGCCAACGAAACCTGCTCTGTCAACCGCAACAATCAGCTTTCTGCGTTGCAACGCTCCGTCGTGAATAAGCTGGTCTGCACAACGCTGAAGGAAGGTTGAATAAACGGCAAAAACAGGCAACATACCGCCGGCAGAAAGACCCGAGCCGAAAGTTACCGCATGCTCTTCAGCAATACCGACGTCATAAAATCTGTCTGAATACTGCTTGGAAAAATCCTCAAGACCCGTACCCAGAGCCATTGCCGCGGTAATTGCGCAGATTCGTTTATCCTTTGATGCAAAATCACAGATGATTCTGCCAAACTGAGCGGAATAACTGTCTGAGCTTTGAATGGGTTCACCTGAATTAACGTCAAACTTTGAAATGCCGTGAAATTTTTCGGGTGAATTTTCAGCGTGTTCATAGCCTCTGCCTTTAATTGTGTTGATATGGATAACAACCGGCTTTGCGCTGATTTTTGCGCTGTCCATTGCATCGCAAAGGCGGCCTATATCGTGACCGTCAACGGGGCCGATATATCTGAATCCGAGATCCTCAAAGAACGAGCTGGAATATATGATATTTTTAAGTGTATTTTTGAGTTTGAATATATGATTTGAAAGCGATTTGCCGACAATCGGAATTTTGTTAAGCGTTTTTTCGGTTCCTGCTTTGAAACGGTAATATTCAGGCTTTGCTCTTACAACGGCAAGATATCTTGCCATAGCGCCAACGTTTTCCGATATAGACATTTCGTTATCGTTAAGGATAACAATAAGCCTTGTTTTGGTTGAGCCTGCGTGGTCAAGAGCTTCATAGACCATACCGTTGCCGAACGAACCGTCACCGACAACGGCAACAGCAAAATTCTTTAAGCCCTTTACGGCGTTTGCAGCCGCAACGCCTGCCGCCTGAGAAACGGAAGTGCCTGCGTGGCCCTCATAAAAACTGTCGTGCTCACTTTCATCGGGTCTGACAAAACCCGAAATGCCGCCCTCGGTACGCAGAGTGGAAAAAGCATCGCGTCTGCCTGTGAGAAGCTTGTGAGCATAAGCCTGGTGGCCAACGTCCCAGATAATCTTATCTTCAGGTGAATTAAACATCTTGTGAAGCGCAACCGTCAGCTCAACGGTGCCGAGGTTGGACGCAAGATGACCGCCCGTTGATGCAACAGTATCAACAAGCGTCTGCCTGATTTCGGTGCACAGCAATTCAAGCTGGGCATCGGTCAGATTTTTCACATCCGAAGGCTTATTTATTGTGTTAAGAATCGATGTTTCGATCGGATTATTTTTCATAACTTTAATTTTTCCTGTCCGCAAGCATATCTGCAAGCATTAAAAGAAATTCTTTTTCATTACCGAAAACCGAAAGAGCTTCTTTGGCTTTTTCAGTCAGCTCATCTGCAAGAGCCTGTGATTTTTCAAGACCTAGCAGAGAAACATAGGTTGATTTTTCGTTTTCACCGTCACTGCCAACGGGTTTGCCGAGCACTTCACTGCTGCTTGTAACGTCAAGAATATCATCAACAATCTGAAAAGCAAGACCTATATCGGCGCAATATTCACGCGCTGCGCTGAGTTTTTCTGCGTCTGCGTTTGCGGCAATGCATCCCATTGAAGCCGCCGCCATAATAAGCTCGCCTGTTTTGAGTCTGTCTGTTTTTGCAACGTCCTCAAGCGGAGCTTTTCTGCCCTCGTTTGCAAGGTCCATAACCTGACCGGCAATCATTCCCGAGCAACCTGCCGCCTTTGCAAGAGCAAGACCTGCCGCCGCCTTCTGTTCACCACTCATATCAGGCGCTGAAAGCACGGTTTCAAAAGCGAGAGTCAGCAGAGCATCACCTGCAAGCAGAGCATCAGCTTCACCAAAAACCTTATGGCTTGAGGGCTTACCTCTGCGCATATCGTCATCATCCATACAGGGCAGGTCATCATGGATAAGCGAATAAGTGTGAATCATCTCAAGCGCAAGAGCAAACGGAATTGCCTTTTGGGGATTTTCACCGCAAGCGCGGCAAAACTCAAGAGTTATCATCGGTCTGATGCGTTTGCCTCCGTTTTCAAGCGAATAAGCCATAGCCTCAAGCATTCTGTCAAGACCCGACGACTCTCTGCCGCTGAAAGCACCTTTGCTCACATAGTCTGATGCCGCCGCATTTATCATTGCCGCATATTCGCGGCTTCTCTCTTCAAACAAATTCATAATCAGGCATCCTTTCCCGATGAAAGCTCGCTTATCTTAAGTTGAGCGGCATCAAGGCTTTTGGCGCATTTTGCCGCAAGTGCCGTCCCCTCTTCATAAAGCTTCATCATTTCTTCAAGCGAAAGATTGCCGTTTTCAAGTTTATCAACAATTTCTTCAAGCCTTAAAACAGACTTTTCATAATTAATTTTTTCCATTTCAACCGTCCTTTGATACAGAAACAACCTCGCATTCAAGTTTGCCTCTGCTGAGAGTAACGTTTATTTTATCGCCTGCATTAACACAAGCTGAATCATTCAGTATTTCACCGTCTTTGGTTGCGATGCCGTAGCCTCTTGCAAGAATCCTGAGCGGACTCATTGCATCGAGTTTGGCACACAGAGAGGCAAAATTCTTCGACTTTTCCGCAACATTCTGCTTCACGGAAGAATCCATAGCCATCACCGCTCTGTCACACCTGACGCGCAGTGAATCAACATAATTCTGAGGGCTGAGATGCTTGAGCGACTTTTTTAAAAGTTCAACCCTGGCAAACTCACAACCAAGCCTGTCTTCAACGGCAGACTGCATTCTGTAAACTGCCGCAGAAAGCATTTCTTTTTGCTGAAAGCTGTCAGGCACGGCAAGCTCCGCCGCCGCCGAAGGCGTTGGCGCTCTCAAATCAGCCGCAAAATCGCAGATTGTGAAATCCGTTTCATGGCCGACTGCCGAAATAACGGGAATTCTGCTTGCCGCAACGGCTCGCGCAACAATTTCTTCGTTAAACGCCCACAGCTCCTCAACCGAGCCGCCGCCTCTGCCGACTATCAGCACGTCTGCGGCATCAGCTTCATTAAAAAGCTCAATTGCCGCTTTAATCTGCGGCGCGGCATAATCTCCCTGCACTGCAACGGGGCAAAGAATAAGCTCTGCAAGCGGAAAACGCCTTGAAATAACGTTAATAATATCACGGATAGCCGCACCTGTTGGCGAAGTTACAACACCAACCCTTTGCGGATAAGCAGGGATCGGTTTTTTATTTGCTTCATCAAACAAACCTTCAGCCGCAAGCTTCTTTTTAAGCTGTTCAAAAGCAAGGCTGAAAGCGCCCGTGCCGTCAGGCTGCATATCGTCAATATATAACTGATACTGACCGTCACGCTCAAAAACAGAAACTCTGCCCTTGATGATGACGCTCATTGAGTTTTCGGGCATAAACTTAAGGCGCATATTTGCCGTTTTGAACATTACCGCCTTGATTGAAGAAAACTCATCTTTGATGGTCATATAGAAATGACCGGTTTTATAGTGATTGGTGAAGTTTGAGATTTCACCCTGAACAAACACCGTCTGCAGATTATAATCCTGCTCAATGATTGATTTGACATATCTGTTGAGCTGGCTGACGGTGAGAACAACAGCGTTACTCATCAGCCGCTCCTTTCAGCGCCGCAAGCACCGCAACACCCGCGGCATTATCGCACGAAAACTCAGGCTTTGCAAAAACAGCATCGAATTTGCTCTCAAGCCTTTTTCTGATAATGGAATTGGACATAACTCCGCCTGCATAAACCAGAGGCAGGTTGCCGTATTCGTCAAGGGCAAACTCTGTCATTTTCTCAACTGTTTTGCCGATGAAATCAAGGCAGAAACGGGCAATATCCTCTGGCGACTCGCCTTTTGCGTGCATAGTTTTGAACTGATTTTCAAGCCCTGAAAGGCTGCAGTTACCGCCCTTAACGCTGATTTTGGGGTTAAAGGTTTTATCACTTGCAAGTGCAAGCTTTTCAAGCTCTTTGCCGCAAGGGAAGCCGAGGCCGAGCATAACCCCTGCCCTGTCAACAGCCTGTCCGCCGTTCAGGTCAAGTGTTTCGCCGATTATCTCAACACCAAAAGCCCTCTCTGAATCAGGTGAAACAAGAAGCATTTCCATTGTTCCGCCCGAAACGTGGAAGGCAATGAATTTTTTATTTTTGAGGGCAATTGCATCCGCCGAATAAAGTGCCGCCATAATGTGGCCTGCCTGATGAGAAAAACCGTAAACCGGTCTGCCTGTTGCCGCGGCAACGCATCTTGCCGCATTCACACCAACAAGAAAGCAAGGCATATAAGATCCCTCGGCATCACGGGGTTTCTCTGACACACCGATTGCATCAACGGTTAAACCTTTGCCGCTGAAAAGCTCTTCAACAAGCGACCAAAGACGGGCTGTATGATGAAAAACCGCATCACTCTGGCGAAGCCCTTTTTCACCCTCTTTGACGGGCAGAAGAAGTTTTTTCTGAGCAACCTCACCGCTTTCGCTGTCATAAAGTGCGCAGGAAGTGGTGTAATTGCTTGTATCTATACCGAGAGTCAGCATTATTTCTCTTCCTTTGAAATTGAGCCGAGAATGCCGTTAACAAAGGAACGGTCCTCGACTGAAGCATACTTTTTGCAAAGCTCAACAGCCTCGTTGATTGAAACACCCGTGGGAATGTCATCAAAATAGAGTATTTCGCAAACAGCAAGGCGAAGCACTGCAAGGGCAATTTTGGAGATACGGCTCATCTTCCAGCCAACACAGTGTTTTTCAATAACAGGGTCAATCGCCTCAACGTTTTCCCATGCTTTGAATGCAAGCGATTTAACAAAATCACTCTCGCTGATGATTTCTGTTTCAAGTGCAAGGTCATAAAGTTCCTGAAGCTCTGTGTCTTCATTGAACTCCTTTTCAAAAACAAGAAAGAATGCCTGTTCTCTCTCTTCACGTCTTGTAAGCATTATAATTATCCCTCCGGGAATTTAATTCGCTTAATTATAACACTTAAATATAAATATATCAATATAAAATTATGAATATATACAGAAAAAATGAATACTTTTAGTATTCCATCTCAATTATGGTGATATTTTCTGTGGAATAGCCCGTCTGAGCAACCACAACGTCCTTGATTTGCACAACGGAAACATCGTCAAGCGAGCCGTTTTCAACAATAACGTCAGCGTGGCCCGCGTTGAGCACAACAAGACTTTCGCACCCCACCTTAGCACTGAGAAGGTTTTCAATATCGCCTTCAACTGCAATTTCATTTGACATTGAAAGCGCCGCATCTGTAGCTTTCGCTATTGCTTCAGGCGAAGACGATTTATCCTTGATAATGTCATTAAGAGCTTCAAGCGCCTCATCCCTGACTGTTTGACGGCGGAGCTTTGCGCTTGAAAAGTATTCGCTTGCAACAGCCTGAGCCGCAGGGTCATCAAGAGTAACGTCTGTAGATATAACGTATTTTGCATCACCGAGATTTGAGCTTTTATCAACCGCATTCTGTGCGGTGCCGCTCTGCGCAGCCGATTCAGCCTTGGGCGCCGTATAATACCTGTTGATAAAAACGGCCGCGCCAAGAGCAACGACCAAGCTTGCAAGCAAAAGGTGTCTTTTTTTCAGAATCATATATGAATCCTCCCGTGTATATCTGTTGTATATTCATCAAAATATTCATCCCATTTTAACCACGCTGACTCGCGCAGAGCTTATGTTTAGAAGCGCTGTAACCGTTGCAATTATCTCTGCTCTGACATATGAATTGCCGCCGCCTTCACACACAACGGCAACCCCTCTTATCCGTGGTTCTTCAACACGCACGACTATGCCTTTTTCTCCGTTTTCAGCATTCACGATAACGTATTCTTCCCTGACCTCCCTGTTGCCTGCATCCGAAGAATCCACATCCTCACCGTAATCGTAATTATGCAGATAAACGTCTTCATTACCGCTTTCAAGAGTAATCATCACCCGTGTTGCCCCTGCGCCGTCAATGCTTGATATTATTGAGGTTAAGCGTTCTTCCAAGCTTGAAACATAGCTGTTTGCAGACATCTGCGAAGCAACAGGATCGGTCGGTTGGGTTTCATCCGATATGCTCTGCACAAGCTCCCCCACCGCCATAACCGTTACACCTGCCGCAAACAAAACAAGCACCAGAAGCAACTTTTTGTTAAGGTGAGTTTTTTCACATATTCTGTTTGAAATTTCTCTGAATTTCTCAACGATATTCAATGTGATATTCTTCCTTTTATTCACAGATAATCTCAACCGGCACACCGAGACGTTTTTGCAATTCCGCTTTGATTTCAACCGCAGAACCGCTGTTTTCAGAGTCTAACGTCACATATATACTTTGTATTATTATGCAATAATTCTCATCAATATCAACGTTTGTTTCAACCTCATAACCGTCAATTTTTGCCGAAGCCATAACATCAGAAACAACTCTGCCAACGGTTTCTTTGCAGGCTTTTTCCGTTTGTTCAAGCAAGTTGTCAGCCTCAACACAAATTTCAGCGGCATCAGCAGCAAACGCAGGCAACCGCAACTCCGTTTTGCCGAATTTTAAAAGCGGAGTACAGATTGCCGACACAACAAATATGCCGATGACCGCCCTGAGCGTTTTTTCCATTGAGCCGCGCGGAGACAGCAAGCTGATTACCGTGCCGCCTATGGCACAGATTATAAGACTGACCGCCCATTGCTTCAGTGTATCCGTTTTAACCACCTGCTTTTATTGCCGCAACCGTGCCTGAAGAAATTATAAACACCGCAGCGGAAAAAATAAGAATTACATTCAGCATAGAAAACATAAACGAGATGTTTTTTAATATTTCAGCGCACTGATTATTGCCGAGCAAATCGCTCAGCACCGACGAAATGCGCATCGCAACCGCCCACAAAGCAAGGTTAATCACAGACGGCAGACAAATCACCGCAACGGCTATTACGCCGTAAATTCCAACAGTGCTCCGCAATAATGAAAGACAGGCAGACATAGCTGTGTAAGCTTCGCTCAATGCACCGCCGACAACAGGCACAAACGTGCTTGTTACAAGCTTGATGCCTTTTGAGGTCACACCGTCTGCCGAGCTGCCGATAACCTTTTTCAGCGCAATAAAGCCCGAAAACAAACCCGAAACCAAGCCGACTCCCGTCTGAACGGTTTTTCTGAGCATATCGCTCACGGCAGAAAGCTTAAGAGTGGGCAAAAATGCTCCGACAGCACCGAGAGTGCCAGTAACCATAACAAGCGGCAGTGCGAAATTCTGAGCAAAAGCTTCAACCGTCTGTGCCGCCGCAAACGTTGCGCCCTGATAGGATACAGCGGTCAGCGGATTGCCGGAAGCTGTGAGCACTGCGGCAAGAACGGGAATGAGTATTTTTTCAAACCCTGAACAAAGCTTAAGAGCAGATACGCCCGAGCGCAACGCTTCAGCGGCAGGAATAAAAACACTTATCATAACAAAAGAGCCGCATATCAGGTTGAGCACGCCCTTGGCTTTTTCGTCGTTCGGAAAGAACGCGGAGCAAACGCTCACAGCCATTACAGCTCCGCAGGCGGTAAGGCAGCCTTTGAGCGGCGCCGATAAATTCAAGCGTATCATCTTCAAAAGCAGTTCAAAAACGCTTTTGAGTGAAAAATCAAGCATTCCGTTGAAATCGGGACTTTCAACGCCGATATCACGCAAATATTCTTTTGAACTTTCATCAAGATATCCGGCAAGCTTATCTGCACCGGAAGCTTCATACTGCCCGTTATAATATTTCTCAATATCACCGTATCCGTCAGCCTGAGCGCGTATGCCGAAAGCAAAAAGTAACGCCACCGTAAGAATAAACCCAAAGCATTTTTTCATCATTCCATCAATCCCAACGCCGTTTTTGCAACCGCCTGCAACATAGGTAAAGCAAGGGTTATTGCGCCCACTCTGCCTGCAAGCTCAATTGCCGCGGCAATTGCAGAGCTTGAGTTATCATAACATATATCCGCCGCTATCTGCGTTATGACGCAGATTCCCAGCGACCGCATCAGAATAGAAACGTTTTCTTTTTCCAGCCCTGCAAGGCTCATCATTTTGTCAACCGTTTCGCTCGCTTCAAAAAATCTGCCTGCAACGGCAACCAGGATAACCGCCAAACCGCCCAGAATAACCACGGGGGCAAATTCAGGTTTCACCTGCCTGATCAAAGCGTAAAGCATTGCGGTCAGAATACCTGCCGCCGCTATTTTTGCAATATCCATATCAGATATCCATCAGCCTTTTGACGTTAGAAAGCAAATCGGCAAACTGCGGCAAAAGCATCATCAGAACAGCAACAATGCCTGCAAGAATTGTTATCAAGGCATAATCATCTCTGCCTGAACGAACAAGAATTGCATTCAGAACGGCAACAATAATACCGACAGCCGCTATTTTAATTACAACCGAAATATCCATAGTCACCTCATTGCAAAAAAATTGCTGCCGAAACACCCAAGAGTATTCCGAGCGGCGGAAAAAGTTTTGAACTGCGTTTGCTTTTTTCCTCCCTGTCTGCCAAAAAGTTTTCAAATATCCGCCTGTAAAATCCGCAACACGCCAACTGACTGTCCAGGTCGGTTATACCTATATCGGCACCCATATCAATCAGCTTCTGCGTTTCATCAGGCATAAATTTAACCATAAAACGCTCTGCCAGCACACTCTTTTTCCAAGCTGTAAAAAAAGCTTCACCGTTTTCCACCGCTTTTCTGCAGGTTTCGGCAAACCTCAAACTGCCACAGCCTGACGTTTCGATTATCGCAAGCAGTTCGCTGATG
>JAZNDY010000192.1:0-3123 GCA_045588295.1 Acutalibacteraceae bacterium | reverse complement strand
CCTTAATCTTATCTGCATTTTTTTCAACGTATGAAAAATCGGGAATTACAAGGTCAACGCCAAGCATTTCAGGGTCAGGAAAAGCCAGACCGCAGTCAACAAGAAACATCTCATCTTTATATTCATAAAGAGTCATATTCTTGCCGACTTCGTTAAGACCGCCAAGGAAAGCAATCTTAAGCGGTGTTTCATCAACCTTCGGTTTTCTGTATTTTTTTGCAGAACCGTTTCTTGACTTAAAGCCTTGTTTCGAATATTTTTTATGCTGACCGTTCTTAAACTTTGTTTTATCTGCGTTGCCGGCAAGCTTCTGCTGAGAAGTCTGGTTAGAATTATTGGCAATATTTTCTTTGTTTTTATTTTTTTTCGCCATATTTTCTCCATTTCTGAAATTATATATTTAAAGATATTGATTTATATGTTCGTCAGGGTATCCTGACTCACATTATATATTATAATTATTTTATTATAATGTCAAGTTTAATATTCCATATATTTTTATTTATGAACAACAAATCCATTTAATTTATCATTCTGCGATAGTATGGGCAACAATATCCTAATTTAAGCAATTAAGCTTGAAAAATCCGGACAAAATGTTATAATATTAAAAAAATTATTCGGAGGCAAAATGGCTGATTTAAAAAAGGTTGATATATTTACGGACGGTGCCTGTTCAGGCAACCCCGGTCCCGGCGGTTGGGGCGCGATACTCAGGTACGGTAAGCACGAAATGGAGCTTTGCGGCGGCGAAAAAGAAACAACAAACAATCGCATGGAATTAACCGCTGTTATTGAGGCTTTGAAAAAACTCAAAGAAAAATGTGACGTTACAATTTATACAGATTCAAAATATGTTGCAGACGCTTTTCTGCAAGGATGGATTTGGGGTTGGGTTAAAAACGGCTGGAAAAAAGCCGACAAGAAGCCTGTTCTTAACCCCGAGCTCTGGCAGGAACTGTTAACCGAGATAAGAAAACATGAATACAAAATAATCTGGGTCAAAGGTCATGCCGGTCACCCAGAAAACGAGCGTTGCGATAAACTGGCAACAGCAAAAGCTGCTGAATATTCAATATAAAAAACACGGAATTATCAAGGAGTATCCAAGATAATTCCGTTATTTTTTATGTCATACATTGTCCTAAAGCTTCATAAAATTTAACAAGCAAAATTTAGAAGTCGGAGGAAATAAAAATGGCAAATGCAAGCATCTATAACGATATTTCAGTCCGAACAGGCGGCGACATATATATAGGTGTTGTCGGTCCTGTCAGAACAGGAAAATCAACATTCATCAAAAAATTTATGGAAAATATGGTTCTGCCGAACATTGAAGACGACACCAGACGAGAGCGTGCAAACGACGAGCTGCCGCAATCATCTGCAGGCAGGACAATAATGACAACCGAGCCTAAATTCATACCGGAGGATGCAGTTGAAATTAAATTTCCATCCAAAGCGAATATGAAAGTCAGGCTGATTGATTGTGTTGGTTACATTGTGCCATCGGCGCTCGGTTATATTGAAGGCGATAATCCAAGAATGGTAAAAACCCCGTGGTATGAAGAGGATATTCCGTTCAATATGGCGGCAGAAATCGGTACAAGAAAGGTTATAACGGAGCACTCAACAATCGGTCTGGTTATCACAACGGATGCTTCCATCAGCGAAATACCGCGCAACGAATATGAAGAGGCAGAAAAAAGAGTAATTGAAGAGTTAAAAGAACTGAACAAGCCGTTCATCACGTTGCTTAACTGCAAAGACCCCCGTTCAGCACAGGCTACTGAACTTGCAAAACGCTTGCAGGAAAAATATTCCGTTTCGGTTTTGCCGATTAACTGCCTTGAACTTGACACGGAACAAATTAACTGCATACTTTCAAGTGTACTTGCGGAATTTCCGATTAAAGAAATCAAAATCAATCTCCCCGGCTGGATAACTTCACTCAACAAAACGCATTGGCTCAGAAGCGAAATCTTCAAAAAAATAAGCACTCTTGCCGTTGAACTGAACAAAGTCAGAGACATTGAAAACTTTGGCAAGTCAATTGGTGAAATCAAATACATTAACGAATCAAACGTTGAAAAAATTGATATGGCAACAGGCAGCGCAAAAATCAATCTTCAGCTCAAATCAGGTCTGTTTTTTAAAATACTTGAAGAAGAAACCAAAATCAAAGTTTCAAATGAACAGGAACTTATGAACAAGATGAGAGAATTATCAAATGCGCAAGCAGGATATAAGCGCATTCAAGCTGCACTTGATGACGTTGAAGCCACAGGATACGGAATTGTTATGCCTGACATAGACGACCTCACTCTTGAAGAACCTGAAATTATGAAACAAGGAGGCAGATACGGCGTCAGACTGCGTGCCGGCGCACCCTCACTGCATATTATGAAAGCAAACATTCAGACAGAGGTAGCACCTATAGTAGGCTCAGAATCACAGTCAGAAGAATTAATAAAATATCTATTAAAGGAATTTGAAGAAAATCCATCTGAAATATGGAAATCAAATATATTCGGCACATCACTGCACGAACTTGTCAACGAGGGTTTGCACAACAAGCTTTACAGAATGCCTTCTGATGCAAGGTCAAAGCTTCAGGAAACACTTGAACGCATAATCAACGAAGGTTGCAGCGGATTAATCTGCATAATTTTATAAAAATTAAGGGTTGCTTCACACAAACTGTGAAGCAACCCTTAATTTTTTGTTTACGGTCTGGTAACAATAACCGTTAAATCTGATGAATTAACCAAAACAACTTCAACCATATAACGGTCTGAATTTGTTGCTTTATAATAACCTTCTCCGCTGATGGGCGCACCCTCGGTTCCGTTAACAAACCCTGCATCTTTAAGTGACTTTATATAAGAGTTAAATTCCGACTCACTGCTTTTAACTGAAAACACATATTTTACGGATTCATCGTAATTTTCAATAATAGCGTTTGAAAAAGTAAAATCAGGAAGTTGAGCTGCAAAATCGTTAAATATTTTAGTATCAGACGGAACATGAACAACCACAGACTGATTCTGTTTGTCAATTTCAGAACTGTCCTCTCCTGATGAACTGTTGCAAGAAGCAAAAACCAAAGCAAATATAAATGCA
>JAZNDY010000191.1:0-6587 GCA_045588295.1 Acutalibacteraceae bacterium | reverse complement strand
ATAACAGCGATTTCAGAATAGTAACGATGCGCGGCGTCGGCTATAAGGTGGAAAAAGCATGAAAAAAACAAAAAACAAAAACAAACGTAAGCTCTGGACCTACTTTTTATCCTGTGTTTTCGTAGGCTTCGGCATAACCATTCCGCTTCAGATTATTCTTGCTGCTCTCGTTAACCATTTTATTCTTGACGTGCAGATAAGCCTGCCCAATCTGCTATGGATTACTTTCGTCAGCATTATCGCAGGCGGAATTGTGATGTCTTTTGCCTCAAAGGTTGTTATCTCCCCTCTCACCAAACTGAGCACGGCAATGACAAAGGTTGCGCAGGGCGATTTTGAAACGCAGATTGAAACCGAAAGCAAGCTTGAAGCCATTCAGGATATTTACACAAACTTCAACCTTATGGTTGACGAGCTTAACGCAACCGAAACACTGCAGACTGACTTTGTTTCAAACGTTTCGCACGAAATCAAAACGCCGATTACCGCCATTGAAGGCTATGCAACTTTGCTGCAGGATTGCAACGACCCCGAAGCAAGGGCAGAATACACAGAAAAAATTCTGTCAGGCACAAAGCGTCTTTCAGAGCTTGTCGGCAACGTGCTGCTTCTTTCAAAGGTTGATAACAAGGCTATTCAGGCCAAAAAAACAACCTACCGCCTTGATGAGCAGATTCGCCAGGCTATTCTTATGCTTGAGCCTAAATGGAGCATAAAAAACACAGAATTTGACGTTGATATGGATGAGATTGATTACACGGGCGATAAAGGTTTGATGTTTCACGTGTGGAACAACCTTATTGATAATGCAATCAAATTCAGCCCTGAAGGAGGTCTTGTCAGAATCACGCTCAAATCACAGGCAGAAAAAACCGTTTTTACGGTTGCCGATAACGGCTGCGGAATCAATGCGGAAGAAAAATCACGCATTTTCAACAAATTCTATCAGAGCGACAGCTCACACAAAGCGGATGGCAACGGCCTCGGTCTGCCGCTTACAAAAAACATTTTAAGCCTGTGCGGCGGCGAAATTAACGTTGATAACGCCCCCGACGGCGGCGCAGTTTTTACCGTTATAATATAAAAAGCCGCTGAAATTCAGCGGCTTTTGCTGTAAACCAAATCAGATGTTGTTTATTATCCTTTTAAACTCTGCACTGTTTTTGAATTCTTCAGAAAGCTGTGGTCTGTTTATAAGCCCCTCTTTAATATCCTCAAAAAACGAACTTTCCCAAAAACGATACGCCTTTGTTTTATCAAACTCAAGTCCTTTAACGGCATCTGAAGTGTGAACAATAACTTCAGGCATTTCGTCATAGATTTTCGCAAGCTTAAGAGCCTTTTCAAAATGCTCAAGAGCCGCTTTATTATCACCTGCAAGATATTTCTTAACACCAAGCCTTTGATTATATATCACCATAAGGTAATGGCTCTGACCGTAATCACCGTCAGGCATAACAGCTTCAACAAGCTTCATATACGCTTCGGAAATGCTGTCATCGGCATCAAGAAAGCTCTTGTGCTTTCTGTTCATTATTTCACCAAAAAGGCGCAGCATCTCTGAAATGCCTTTTGCGCAGGCGGCAGCTCGCTTTTCATCATCGTGCGGATACATATACATTGCCTCATAATCCCTTGTGTTTTGCATAATGGGCATCTGTTCAAGAATTTTTTCTGCCTCAGAAATATCTACACCACTGTTTTCGACGAGACTCAAATCGCGCAGATAGCGGCAAATAAGCTTCTTTGTCCATATTCTTGTGCTGTCATCGGTACAGTAATTCTGAACAGTGTCATAAATTCTCTTAACTTCATTTTTTATTGAAACAAGGTATTCACCGTCAGTCTGCGCGCAGATAAGCATATTCATATATTTTGCAAGTAAATCATAATTACCGGGAAATTCAACCGTAGCAACTTTAAGCATATCTCTTGCTTCAACAAACCTGCCCTCATTGAGCATACGCATATAATTGTCGTTATATTCGTTTATCTGTTTTTCTTTTTCAATATTATCAGTGCCGAGAAGGCTGTCAACAGTTACACCAAAAAAAGTTGCAATTACAGGGAGCATTGTTATGTCAGGATAAGTTTCACCGCGCTCCCACTTGCTTACCGACTGGAAGGACATACCAAGAAACTCTGCAAGTGTTTCCTGTGTCAGATCCTTTGATTTGCGAAGCTTCTTAAGGTTTTCTCCGAAATAAATTGTCATAATAAAATCACCTTTCACACGTTAATGTTAACCAGGCCCTCGGTTACAAATTGATAATAACAGCTTTGCAAAAAACAAGCAATAACCCGTTCGTTGAAACAAATTCTACTGTCGGTAGAATTTTTCTATTCAGCAAAAAGCAAAGGCTTGCAAGGGTAATTTAACCTTTGCAAGCCTTTTTGTGTAAGTTATCTGTTCATCATACCGTGATATACGCCCATCCAATATGGCAAAGTATACGTTGTTGATGACTGCATACAGTTGATATTGTAATAAATATCAAGATGATAAGAGCTGGTGTTATATTTTGTAAAAGCTCTTTCGTCAGGTGCGGCAACCGCCCAGTCAAGGTTTGCCATCTGAAGCACAATGCCGACGACATCGGTCAGCTTCTGCTCTTTGCCAAGTTTCGGCAACGGACCGTTTTTGCCTATGCGGTAACTCAGGCTTTCGTTGAAGTTGATTCCGTAATCTCTGAGCCTGACTTCTGCAACGTCATCACGGTTAGTGTTTGATGCACAATAGGTAACGGTATCACACGGATGTCTGCTGAGCGACCAGGATGCCGTTTCAAGAATACTGTTGCCGTAAGCATCTTTAATCTTTTTATCGGGGTAAGCAAGCTGATATATAAAATACCACAGCGGATTTTCGCTGTATTGAATCGATATCCACCAATCGTCAACAGCCTGCCTGTAATATTTTAACAGTTTTTCGTCATTCTCCATCTGAAAAAGAGAATAGTAACCGAGCATCGCCATCTCTTCGCTTGAATAGTTAACGATGAATCTGTAAACCGTCTCAACCAGATTGGTTTTCTGCAAAGCGCCCACAACATTGCCAAGCAGATGAATTGTAGCATCACCAACAGTGTATTTTGCCGCCATCATCATTCGCTCGTGGTGCTGTGACAAAACCTTTGCATATTCATACGCAGGGTCAAGAGCCGCCATACGGTATTCGTTTTCCCATTTTTCATAGCCCGTGATATATGCCGCCGTTTTAAAAATATCAAGCAAAACCATTGCGTGAAGCGAGCTTTCGGCAACAGAACAGCCTGCGTTGAACAGCGTTCTGCCAAAGTTTGACCAGGTTGACGGCTGACCCGTTGCATCGCAGAGCATATAGCTGTTATCACTCAGGTGCTGTGCAAGGTTATCAACCGCACTCACAAGCAGAGCTTTGATTTCAGGGTCTTCAGGCGCAATGATATCATAAATCAGCTTGAAGATAAACATATGACCGACAAGCTCATCTGCGCTTGTATCCGTCTTATAAATAATATCCTCAGGTTTAACGTTCTCTCCCAGGAGGTCATTCCACAAACGTTCGGGAACTTCAGCCGAAGCATCAACCGTTGCCCCACGCAGGTTTTCGCCGTTAAGCAGATAACCGCTCTCGGAGGCAGGTCTTTCGGAAACACCCGTTGCCGTGCCGTCAGCGTTAACCGACCAATAAATATAATCAGGCATACTCATATTATCACTCTTGAGGGTAAACGTTCTGACAGGGTAACCCTCAAGCAGACGGATCTGTTTTTCATATTCCTTATCAGGATTTTCGGCAGGGTCAGACCAATCGGAAGGGGTAACGGGATAATAATAATCCTTCCCTTCAAGCTTTGCCGCAGTGCTCGTCAGACTGTAAGCGGTGCTCGCCTGAGTAAAGGTTTTTGCAGGGCTTGCAGACGGTGTTATGAACGAAGGGTCGCCGCCTTTTTCAAGTGCCTGAGCCGATTGCCAACGGTCAGCCGACGTGCCGGGAATATTCTGCGTTGTCTGCATTCTCACATAAGCCTCAGTTGTGCCTGTTCGCATTGAGATATAATAAAGCAGAAGCACCGCCTCTGCCGAGCTGTAAGCCGCCGCCTTTGCCGCGGCAATTTCTTCGGGCGTTGCATCAGGGTCGTTTTTTACGGTTGCATAGCGCATAAGCTCGCCTGCGCCGTACATTGAAGTCCACAGACCGTCGTTATCGTTCCAATAAGGCTTCCAGCCGTTACCGTATTTATAAGCACAGTCAACCAGACCGAAGCGGCTTGTATACTGCTGACTGATGCCGCTCATATAGGTTGCCTTGGCCTCTGCAGAAGCCTGCATCATATCAATGTGCGTAACGCCGTCCTGCATCACTGTCCAGATGCCGTTGCCGCCATCGGGCACGATTGCAAGCACCTTGCCCGTTGTGGTGTCTTTTGAATAAAAATATCTGTCACCCATAAAGCGCTGCTCAACGTCGCGCTCCGTGGGTGCATTTTTATATGTACGCAAAACGCCGTAATCCGTAATCTCCCAGAGCGCACCGTCAGCCGTAACCGCCGTCTGATAAGCGGAATAATCGGTTATTGACGAAACAAAAGCGGGGATTTCCGCACTGCCGTCAGGATATCTCGAAACAACCTTTTGCAGGTTTGCAACCTCGTCAACGGCAACGCCGCCGTAGTTTACGCGCAGGTTGCTTCTGTTCTTAATCATTGTGGGCGTTTCAACAACGTTAAGCTCCACGCTGTCAGAAAAACCGTCACCCTCTGCGGTGATTGTTGCCTTGCCTGCGGCAAGAGCCGTTACTCTGCCCCATTTATCAACAGAAGCCACGTTTTCGGGCTCAGCGCTCCAATCAAGGCTTCTGTCTTTTATCCTGTCTGCAAACACACGCTCAAGCGTGCGGCTGTCACCAACGCATAGTTCCCAGTTTTCAGGCACAACGATGCGAAGCTTTTCGGGAATGTTGATAACACCCGTCACCATTGATGAAAGCATTATCCAAAGCGACATTAACGCCGATATTATGCGGTTCAACATATTTTCTCCTCCCAAACCGGATTCTGCATAAAATTAATTTATCAGAATGATTCAGATATGACTTGTCTGACGGAAAATATTATTTTTTAAACCTTGAAAAGAAACTTTTTTTGTTTTTGACTTCAACGATTTCTTTTTCACGGCAGAATCGGTTTTTGTTGCCGTTGGCAGAGATACTGCCGAGATATTCAAGCTTACTGTCAGCCGATTTGAGTGCATCAAGATTTTTTTCAATATCGTCAAACGGGATATGCTCTTCGCTCTTATGCTCAAAAATAAAGTCGTTTTCAGCGTATTGCTGTGAGTCCGCCGTCTGTTTTTCCGTCCACGTGTGAACACAGGGGCGGTTCCAGAAAACACCGTCTTTGATTTTTTTTGCAGGGTTACCTGCCCAGGAAGAGTTTGCGTCAATTTTTTTGTTTGAAACAACGCTCATTGCGCCGATAATGCTGCCTGATTCCGCCTGCGTTCCTTTCAGAATCATTGCAGACTGACCGACCCACACGTGGTCGCCGATGAATATGCTTTTTGTGGGGTTTATTCTGTTATGGCTTTCAACGTCATATATCAGATGCGGGTCAGCGTTTCTGACCCATATGCCGAAAGAAAGCAGGCAGTCGTTACCGATAAAAAGATGCTTCTGCTCAGAAAGAATAACGTTCATAACACCGTTGAAATAGTTGTTTTTTCCTGAATAGAAAACGTTGCCGTTATAAACGTTGAGGCTGAGCTTATAATCGTTATTGTTTTCACAAAGATAAACTATCGCATTGTCGGCATTGAATTTTATGTTAGTGTTGTTCAGCTTCACTCTTTTTTCGCAAAAGAACACGTTGTTTTTGCCTGTAAAAGTAACGGAAGAATTAACCATCTCCGGCAATTCGCCCATAAAGCGGTTGCCGTTTTCAAGCGAAGCAAACATTTCAGGCTCAGTTACTTTAATCATTTATCTTTCCTCCGTTTCAGGTCATTTACTTTGACGTTTTGCAAAGCTGAACCACACATTCTATGTGGTTTGTGTGCGGAAACATATCAACCGGCTGAATCTTTTTGACCGCATAGCCTTTTTTGATTATCAGCTGCAAATCCCTTGCAAGTGTTTCGGGGTTGCAGGATATATAAACAATTCTTTCGGGTGCCATTTTTGCAAGCGATTCAATGAATTTTTTGCTGCTGCCTGCTCTGGGAGGGTCCATAAAGACAACATCTGCTTTCTCGCCCTCTTCTGACATAGCCTCCATAAAATCGCCGGCATCGGCGCAAAAGAATTTTGCGTTTTTCATTGCGTTGCGTTTGCAGTTTGAAACCGCATCCCTGACCGCATCGGGGTTAAGCTCAACGCCGATAACCTCACCCGCGGTTTTTGCGGCAACAAGACCGATTGTACCTATGCCGCAATAAGCATCAATAACTCTTGATTTTGCATCAAGCTGTGCAAACTCCATTGCTTTGTTATAAAGCTTTTCTGTCTGCACGGGGTTTATCTGATAAAACGATTTTGGCGAAATTCTGAAAACACAGCCGCAAAGCGTATCTTCAATATATCCGTTGCCAAAAAGAATTTCTTCCTT
>JAZNDY010000190.1:0-1603 GCA_045588295.1 Acutalibacteraceae bacterium | reverse complement strand
GTTATACATTACTGTTGCGAGTCTGTCTTGTTTGCTTTCATCCTTTGCAAGCGACCAGGGGGTTGTTTCATCAATATATTTGTTTGTTCTTGAAACGAACTTCCAGATATCTGCAAGAGCAATTGAGAAGTTGAGTTTATCAAGAGAAGCTTCGGCATTCTTAACCGTTTCAGCGGCAAGAGCCTTGAGGTCAGCATCAAAATCGCCCGCTTCACGTTCTGCAGGAATTGTTCCGCTGAAATATTTATCAACCATTGCAACAGTTCTTGAAACAAGGTTGCCAAGATCGTTTGCAAGGTCTGAGTTAATTCTGTTAATGAGATTTTCGTTTGAGAAAATACCGTCAGAGCCGAAAGCGATTTCGCGAAGAAGATAATAACGAAGAGCATCAACACCGTATCTTTCTGCAAGAATAACGGGGTCAACAACGTTGCCCTTGGACTTACTCATCTTGCCGCCTTCAAGAAGCACCCAACCGTGGCCGTAAACCTTTTCAGGCAGAGGAAGGTCAAGCGACATAAGGAATGCAGGCCAATAAATAGTATGGAATCTTATGATATCCTTACCGATAAGATGAACGTCGCAGGGCCAGAACTTATTATAAAGGGTTTGATCATCTGAGCCGTAGCCGAGAGCTGTGATATAGTTTGTAAGAGCATCAAGCCAAACGTAGATAACGTGTTCTTCGTTCACAGGCACGGGAATACCCCATTTGAATGATGAGCGGGATACGCACAAATCCTGCAGACCGGGTTTGATGAAATTATTCACCATTTCGTTCTGTCTGCTCTGAGGCTCGATAAAACCGGGATGGTCTTCATAATATTTGAGAAGCTTATCAGCATAAGCCGAAAGTTTGAAGAAATAAGCTTCTTCCTTTTCATTCGTAACAGGTCTGCCGCAGTCGGGGCACTTACCGTCAACAGCCTGTGTTTCTGTCCAGAAAGATTCGCAGGGTTTGCAATAAAGGCCTTCGTAATAACCCTTATAGATATCGCCCTTTTCATACATCTTTGTAAAAATCTTCTGAACAGCTTTTTCGTGGTATTCATCTGTTGTTCTGATAAACTTATCATTTGAAATGTTCATCAGCTTCCACAAATCTTTAATACCGTCAACAATTTTATCAACATATTCCTTGGGAGTAACACCTGCTTCCTTTGCTTTATCTTCAATCTTCTGGCCGTGTTCATCAGTGCCGGTGAGGAAGAAAGTGTCAAAGCCTTGAAAACGTTTATAGCGAGCCATTGTGTCAGCCGCTACGGTTGAATATGTGTGGCCGATATGAAGCTTATCCGAAGGATAATATATCGGCGTTGAAATATAGAAAGTTTTTTTATCCATTATTTTAACTCCAATACTTATAATTAAAGAAGAGCTGCTGCCGCCTCATCAAGGAAAATAACAACGTTATCATGCTGCTGAAGAATTGATGCAGGGAGCTGGGGTGTAACCTCACCCTTGATCATGCCCTTAACTGCTTCTGCCTTTGAAGAACCTGTTGCGATGAGAACAATTTTCTTAGCTTTCATAATTGAACCGATACCCATTGTCATTGCGTAACGGGGCATAGGAATGTCGTCAAAATAGATTGAGTTAGCAT
>JAZNDY010000189.1:0-7078 GCA_045588295.1 Acutalibacteraceae bacterium | reverse complement strand
CCTGCCCCACCTGCGGCAGAACAAAAATTGACCTTATTGCCCTTGCAAACGAGGTTGAGCAGCGTTTGGTTGGCTGCAAAAAGCATATTAAGGTTGCAGTTATGGGCTGCGCGGTTAACGGCCCGGGTGAAGCAAGAGAGGCGGATATCGGCATTGCCGGCGGTGACGGCTGTGCGCTGATTTTCAAGAAGGGTGTCACAATCTGCAAAGTGCCTGAAAACGAGGCTGTTGACAGGCTTATGGCAGAAATTGAAAGTTTATAAATTTTATGTGGGGGCTGTTTTACGAGCTTGTTTATCTGCGTGAAACAGTCCTGTTTTCAACGGAGTAATATAATGCAAGAAAAAGGACTTCTGTATTTTATAGGTGAACATATAAATGCGGGGCTGCGTGAAATGTTATCAGGCGGCGAGGTTACGCATATCTCGTTTGATGAAGACACGATGCAGCTTTTTATAACGGCAAAATTTGACCGTTACGTTGATGATAAACTTATCGTTTTAGCGCGTAATGAAGTTAAAAATTCGCTCGGTATAAATAAAGTGTCGCTCAAGGGCGTTTTTCCGCAGAGTGCGCTGGGCGACGAATGTGCGCCGCTTCTTCTGCGCCTTTTAAAAGAAAACGTTGCCGCCGCCAACGGTTACGTTGAAAACGCCAAGGTTATTTTTGGCGACGGTACTGTTAAATTTGAGCTTTTTGACGGTGCTTCCATTCTTTGCGAAGCAGGCGCACCCGATTTTCTTGAAAAATATATTCTTGAATGCTTTGGTGCAAGGGTCAAGGTCAGCTTCAGCGGTCAGGCAAATATCAGCATCGATTCGCCTGAATATATCAAAATGCAGGCTGAAAACGTTAACGTTGAAACGGTTAAGGTTGAACCCAAAGAGCCTAAAAAGCCCAAAAAAGAATATGACGACCTGCCAATTTCGCTCACAAACGCAAAGCCGATTTACGGCAACCAGATAAAATCCAAACCCGTGCCTTTAAGCGGCATAAGCATTGAGGACGGCAACGTTACCGTCTGGGGTAACACCTTCGGCCTTGATATCCGTGAAACCAGAGACGGCAAACGCAAAATCATAAAATTCAATATTACTGATAAAACAAATTCATTCACCGTCAAGGTGTTTGAGCTTGCGCAGAATTGCGAGCAGCTTGTCAAATATATCACCAACGGCATCACCCTGATGGTCAGGGGTCACGTTGAATATGACGATTATATAAAGGATTATTGCATCAAAGCAAATTCCATTATGCTGATTGAAGAAATGCCCGTCAAAGACACTGCCGAGGTCAAACGTGTTGAGCTGCATATGCACACCAATATGTCGGCAATGGACGGCCTTTCAAGTGCCTCCGCGCTCATCAAAAGAGCCGCGCAATGGGGTCACAAGGCAGTTGCCGTTACAGACCACGGCATCGTGCAGGCTTTCCCGGAAGCTGCGGCAGCCGCCAAGAAAAACGGCATCAAGGTTATCTACGGTATGGAAGCATACTACGTTGACGATTCCGTTAAAGCGGTTACGGGCAACAGCGATATGCCTATGAGCGGCACGTTTATCATCTTTGACACAGAAACAACAGGTCTGCGCACAGGCGTTGACCGCCTGACGGAAATCGGTGCTGTTAAAATTGTTGACGGCGCAGAAAAGGCAAGATTCCAGACCTTTGTTAACCCGGAAAGACCCATTCCGCAAAAAATTATTGAGCTTACGGGCATTGATGACCGTATGGTTGCAAACGCACCCAAAGAGGGCGAAGCCGTGCGCAAATTCTTTGAATTCTGCGGTGACGGTGTGCTTGTTGCGCATAACGCAACCTTTGATACGGATATTCTCAAAGCCGCCTGTGAAAGAAACGGAATAGAATATAATTTCACGCATATTGACACGCTAATTCTTGCCCAGAGCCTTGTTTCAGGCGTCAAGAATTATAAGCTGGATACTCTCACGGGTTATTTCAAGCTTCCAAAGTTTGAACATCACAGGGCGGACGAGGATGCAGGCGCACTTGCAGGCATCTTCGGCAAGCTTACTGAGCTTATAAAAGAAAAAGGCATTGAAACCGTTGCTCAGATTAATGAGCACGTCAAGCCTGATGCCAGAAGATTGCCGACCCACCATATGATTATTCTTGCTAAAAACAAAGTGGGTCTTAAGCATCTTTATCAGCTTATCACCAAATCAAACCTTGAATATTTCTATCGCCACCCCAGAGTGCCCAAGAGCGAGCTTCTTGCTCACAGAGAGGGTCTTATTGTTGGCAGTGCGTGTGAAGCAGGTCAGCTTTATCAGGCAATTTATTCAGGCAAACCCAAAGAAAAACTGCTTGAGTTTGCAGACGTTTGCGATTACCTTGAAATTCAGCCAAACGGCAATAACGCCTTTATGCTGCGCAACGGTATGGTTAACTCTGAAGAGGAGCTTAACGAAATCAACAGGCAGATAATCCATATTGCGGACGAGCTGGGCAAACCCGTTGTTGCAACGGGCGACGTGCATTTCCTTGACGAGAGCGATAAGATTTTCAGAGAAATTCTTATGGCCGGTCAGGGCTTCAGCGATGCATCCGAGCAGGCGCCGCTTTACCTTAAAACAACCGATAAAATGCTTGAGGAATTTGCTTATCTGGGCGAAGATACGGCTTATGAGGTTGTTGTTGAAAATCCCAATAAAATTGCAGATATGTGTGAGGAAATCAAGCCGATTCCCGACGGCACTTATCCGCCCAAAATTGAAGGCTCTGACGAAGAATTGCGCCGCATCTGCTATGACAGAATGCAGGAATATTACGGCAATCCTTTACCTGAGTATATCCGCGAGAGACTTGATAAGGAGCTTGAATCCATCATCAAAAACGGTTTCGCCGTTCTTTATATCATCGCTCAGAAGCTTGTGTGGAACTCAATGGATAACGGCTATTACGTCGGTTCCCGAGGTTCGGTCGGTTCTTCGTTTGTTGCTTTTGCGGCAGGTATCTCTGAGGTTAACCCTCTTGTGCCTCACTATATATGCGAAAAATGCAAGCACAGCGAATTTTTCTATAAGGGCGAATACGGTTCCGGCTATGATATGCCGCCCAAGAATTGCCCCGTTTGCGGTGAAGATATGCACCGTGACGGCCACGATATTCCGTTCGAAACCTTCCTCGGTTTCTACGGTGATAAACAGCCTGATATCGACCTTAACTTCTCGGGCGAATATCAGTTCTATGCCCACCGTTATACCGAAGAGCTTTTCGGTAAGAGCCACGTTTTCAAAGCAGGCACAATCGGCACCCTTGCCGATAAAACCGCCTTCGGCTTTGTTAAAAAATGGATGGAAGAAAAAGGCATCACCCTCTCAAAAGCAGAGGAAGAAAGGCTTGTTCAGGGTTGCGTCGGTGTTAAACGCACAACAGGTCAGCACCCCGGCGGTATGGTTGTTGTGCCTGCCGATATGGATGCCGAGGATTTCACGCCAATTCAGCACCCTGCAGACGATGCAGATTCAATCCACAGAACAACTCACTTCGATTTCCATTCGCTTCACGACACAATTCTTAAGCTCGATAACCTCGGCCACGATGTTCCCACGCTCTATAAACATCTTGAGGATATGACGGGCACAAACGTTATGAAGATTGATATCTGTGACCCGAAGCTTTATGAGCTTCTTACAAGTCCCGAGCCGATGGATCTCACACCCGAAGATATTGACTGCGAAACGGGTACGCTCTCGCTCCCCGAGCTGGGCACACCCTTTGTGCGCCAGATGCTTATTGAAGCTCAGCCCAAAAACTTCTCCGATATGCTTCAGATTTCAGGTCTTTCTCACGGCACCGACGTTTGGATAGGCAACGCACAGGAGCTTATCAAAAACGGCACCTGCACAATTTCAGAAGTTATCGGTACGCGTGATAACATTATGGTTTACCTTATCAACAAGGGCGTTGAAAAGGGTATGGCGTTCAAAATAATGGAAATTGTGCGTAAAGGCAAGGCAACCTCACTGCTCACCGATGAGCACAAGCAGGCGATGCTTGATAACGGTGTGCCGCAGTGGTACCTTGATTCCTGTATGAAGATTAAATATATGTTCCCCAAGGCTCACGCTGCGGCTTACGTCAGCGCCGCAATGCGCCTTGCGTGGTATAAGCTTTACAGACCTGTTGAATATTACGCAACCTTTATGACCGTTCGCGGTGAAGATATTGACACCGTGGCAGTCCTTGGCGGCAGAAAAGCTGTTAAGGCAAGAATGGACGAAATCAAAGTTAAAATGAATAATAAAACCGCAACCGCCAAGGAAGAAGGCACTTTCACATCTCTGCAGGTTATCAACGAGATGATGGCAAGAGGTGTTGAACTGTTGCCGATTGATATTTACAAATCAACAGCAAACCGCTACGTTGTTGAAGACGGCAAAATCAGGCTTCCGTTTTCAGCTATCGCCGGTTGTGGCGGCGCGGCGGCGCAGAGCCTTGAGGATTGCCGTAACGACGGCGGCGGTGAATTCCTTTCAATTGAGGATTTGCAGCTTCGCTCAGGCGTTTCCAAATCAATCATAACCGCGCTTGAAGAAGGCGGTGCGCTTGATTCTCTCCCCAAATCCACGCAGTTGAGTTTCTTTTAACCCGTAACGCGAGTTAAGGCGCAGGCTGATTTTCACCCTTTGCCTTAACTTTATTGAGGAGCTTTTATGAACAAAAAAACCAAGCAGCAAAGACAGTGGTATAAACTTGATAATGCGGCAAAGATATTTCCGGGTCAGAATACCTCGTCTTATTCAAACGTTTACAGGCTTTCCGTAACGCTTAAGGATAAGGTTGAGCCGGAGTTTCTTGAACAGGCGCTTCTTAAAACGATGCCCCGTTTCCCATCTTTTGACGTAAGAATGAAAAACGGCTTTTTCTGGCATTATCTTGAAAAAAATCCAAACGTTGCTCCGCCTGTTATGCCTGATTCGGGCAACCCCTGTCTGCGCATAAAATTCAAAGAAAACAAGGGTTATCTGATCCGTGTTTTCTATTATGAAAACAGAATATCGGTTGAGTTTTACCACGCCATCACAGACGGCTTCGGTGCTTCGCGTTTTTTTATGACTTTGCTTGCGGTTTATCTGCGCCTCAAAGGTGCGGATATCCCCGTCGGCGGTGCGGTGCTTGACGTTGAGCAGGCTCCGCGCGCGAGTGAAAGCGAGGATGCTTACCTCAAAAACGTTTCTTCAACCGCCAAGGCAGACCGCATTGAAAAGTTTGCCTACCAGGCAAGGGATAAGCGTTTGCCCAAGCATTTTGTTAACGTAACCACGGGTTATATGCCTGTTGACGTTTTAAAAGCAAAGGCATCGGAATACGGCGTAACCTTAACAGAATTCATCGCAGGCATTCTTGTGTGGGTTATGTATAACCTGCAAAAAGAAGAAAACTTAAAACGCAAAAGACCGATAGGTGTGCAGATTCCCGTTAACGTGCGCCAGTTTTTTGAGTCTGACACAATGCGCAACTTTATGCTCTGCTATTCTTATCAGCTTGACCCCAATATGGGTGAATACACTTTCCCCGAGGTGTTAAAGCAGCTTTCTCTTCATCTGCGTTATATCAATAACGAAAAATACGTGCAGTCAATGCTTAACAGCAATGCGGCAATTGAGAAAAACCTGCTTATGCGTGTTGTGCCCTCAGTATTCAAGGATATCGGCATAAACGTGCTTTATAAATTCACGGGTGAAAGAGCCACAAGCGCCCTCATATCAAACATCGGTCTGATAAAGGCACCAAAAGAAATGGAGCCTTATATTGAAAAAATGTCACTCATACTCGGCCAGGGTATGGTCAATGCGGCGCGCTGCGGAGCAGTTTCTTATAACGGTACTCTTTCATTGAGTGTAACCAATATTTATGATAACACAAGGGTGCAGAGAGCTATCTTCACCGCCTTTGTCAAAGAAGGTATCCCCGTTAAAATCGAAAGTAACAGAAGTGCAATAACCGGAGGTGAGGTCTGATGTCATATTGTGTTAATTGCGGCGTTGAGCTTGAAAAGGCGTGCAAAGCCTGTCCGCTTTGTGATACCCCCGTTATAAACCCGCGCGAAAAGTCAGATGTGGCAGAAAAGCCTGCCTATCCTGATAAACTTTCAATTCCCCAATCGGCAAACAAACTCTATCTGGCGTTTGTTTTTTCGCTTATCATCCTTATCCCCACGCTTGTTTCAACAGTACTCAACGTTTTGTTTTTTGATAACCCCGTTATCAAATATGTTGTTGGCGGTGCGGCTCTTGCCTGGGTTTTGTTTTTGCTTCCGCTGATGTGGAAAAAACCAATCCCTGCCGTGCTTGTAACCGTTGATTCGGTTGCGATTCTTCTTTATTTTCAGCTGTTTAAAATCAGCGGTGTTGATACAGGCTGGGTTGATGCAGTTGTGTTGCCAATCCTCACAGCGTTATGGGTGATAATAAATATCCTGCTGTTCTGGATGAGAAAAAAGCGAAGCAAAGCGGCAATTGCCGTTGCGTTGCTTGCGGCAATAAACGTTTTAACCTTTGTGTGTGAAATTGCAATCAGGATTCTTGTTTATCAGAAGCTTGAACTCCTTGTGATTTCAGTGGTTATGACAGCTTGCTGCATTTCGCTTATGATATTCTTTGTTGTGCTTGACAAAAGCAAAAGAATAAAAAACTGGATGCATAAAAAGTTCTTCATTTAAGAAAGGAAGAGTGGAATGAATAAAAAAATCGCAATTGCTGCCGGTGCAATAGTAGCTGCTGCAGCCGGTGTTAACGCAGTCAGAGCGGCAAAATATGTGCCCGAAAAGAAAAATTACGGTGAGCTCTCGGTTGAAAAGGTGAATGCGCAGAGAGCGGCAGAAAACCTTTCAAAGGCTATCTCAATCCCCACCGTCAGTTACCCTGAAAAAGAAAAGGTTGATTTTTCACAGTTTGAAAAATTCCATAAATTCCTTGAAGAAGCATATCCGCTTATTCATCAGAATCTTACCAAAGAGGTTATTCTTGAAGCAAGCCTTATGTATAAGTGGGAGGGCACAAGAAGTGACCTTGACCCAATCGCTCTGCTTGCTCATCAGGACGTTGTTCCC
>JAZNDY010000188.1:0-4608 GCA_045588295.1 Acutalibacteraceae bacterium | reverse complement strand
CATTATATGGAAGAGGCTGAATCTTTGTCTGATCGTATCGGTATTATGAAAAACGGAAAACTTGCAGCGCTGGGAACGGCGAACGAATTAAAGAAGAAAACAGGTGAAAATGATTTTGAGTCTGCTTTTGTCTCAATTATTAAGGAGGAGTCTGTATGAGAGTTTTGAGCTTTGCTGAAAGAAACGCAAAAGAGATTGTTCGTGACCCGTTGAACCTTGCTTTCGGTTTGGGATTTCCTTTGATTTTGCTAGTCCTTTTGAATACAATTCAAAAAAATATACCTGTAAGATTGTTTGAAATTGATACTCTTACTCCCGGAATTGCGGTTTTCGGTCTTTCGTTTATGACTTTGTTTTCAGCAACATTGGTAGCAAAAGACAGAGAAAGCTCATTTTTGCAGAGGCTTTACACAACACCGTTGAAGAGCGGTGAATTTATATTAGGTTATATAATTCCTCTTTTGCCGATATCATTAGCTCAGACGATTATTTGCTTTCTTTTTGCTGTTTCTTTAGGTTTAACGGTAAACATAAACATTGTTTATGCTGTTGCAGGAATGATTCCTATGGCTGTTTTTAATATTGCGTTAGGTGTTTTGTGCGGCAGTGTTTTGGGCGTTAAGCAGGTAGGCGGCATTTGCGGTGCGTTGTTTACAAATCTTTCTGCATATCTTTCAGGCGTGTGGTTTGATTTGAAGCTTATGGGCGGCTTTGTTAAAAAAATAGCAGAATTTTTGCCGTTTTATAATGCAGCAGAAGCTGCTAAAGGTTTGTTTGGCGGTGACCTTGAGCTTGCGATGACTCACTTGATTCCTGTTTTAATTTACTGCGTCATTATAACTGTTGCTGCCGTGATTCTTTTCTTAAGACAAATGAAAAAACATTAAAGTCTTATGTTATAAAATCGATTTGATTTATTTCGGTAGTTAATATTTTGCTTTTGTTTGTTGAAATGGTTTGCTGTTTGTGTTACACTTTTATTGAGGTGTTAAATGAAAATGAAAAATTATGATATTGCCGCGTTTATTTGGCCGTCATACACAGGTGACGAGCCACGCACACGTATTTTCTGGCCTGACGGTATAGGCGAATGGCAGACAGTCAAATCAATGACTGACAGGGGATATAAGGGTTGCCGTTGGCCGCGTATACCGTTGTGGGGATACGTTAATGAAGCTGACAGCAAAGTTATGGAAATGCAGATTGACTGCGCAATTTCTCACGGAGTTAACGTTTTTATTTATGACTGGTATTGGTATGATAACAGACCGTTTCTTGAAAACTGTCTTAACGACGGTTTTTTGAAGGCCGAAAACAATAATAAAATGAAGTTTTGCCTTATGTGGGCAAACCATGATGCCAATCACCTTTGGGATAAGCGCAATTCTGACCGTGATCTTTCAACCGTAATCTGGAGCGGCGTTGTTACCCCCAAGATTTTTTCTGAAATTTGTGACAGAACAATTGAAAAATATTTTTCAAAAGAAAATTATTATTGTATTGACGGTTGCCCTGTTTATATGATATTTGATATAGACAACTTCATCCGTTCTTTTGGCTCAAGTGAAGAGTGCAGAAAAGGAATTGAAGAATTCAGAAATAAGACTGTTGCCGCAGGTTTTAACGGTTTGCATTTTCAGGTTGTTCACTGGCGTAACCGCATTTTTAATTGGCTTGAAGACAGCGATTCACAAAAGGGAGCAACCTCTGCTGAAATGTATTCTTTCCTTGGTGTTGATTCCGTTACAAGCTATAACTGGGGCTGTTCAGCAGATCTTGACGGTGAATTCAATGACGTTGCTGATAACTATATTAATGAAATAAATAAAGAATCAGCAAAACTCTCCGTTCCGTTTTATCCTAATATATCTGTTGGTTGGGATAATAATGTAAGGTTTAATAATTATGTTCCCGGTGTCATCGTAAATAATAATCCTGAAAATTTTATGAAAGCATGTGAGAAAATCAAGTTGTTTGCGGATGCTTCAATTGAAAAAGGCGTTATGAAAGCCCCGTTTATTACTGTAAACAGCTGGAACGAATGGACTGAAACAAGTTATTTGCAGCCTGACGATCTTTACGGATACGGTTACCTTAAGGCTATTAAAGACGTATTCTGCGGTGAATAAAATATGGCATATTCTTTGATCGAAAACATAGCTTACGGTACTCACGAGCGGCAAAAAGTTGATTTGTTTTTGCCTGATAAGGTGAAATCAGAAAACGGAATTATTTTTTATATTCACGGTGGCGGTTGGAGTGATGGTGATAAAGCGTGTCATCATGTTGACTGCAAACATTTTTGTGAGCTTGGTTATATCTGCGCTTCAATGAATTACAGATTTGTCAGTGAAGATATAAGCGTTTTTGAAGAGCTTGATGATATAGGTTCTGCGCTGTCTGCTGTTAAATATGAGTGTGAAAAAAACAGAATCAGCATTAACCGCGCCATTCTTTCGGGTGGTTCGGCAGGCGGTCATCTTGCTCTTCTGTATGCATATTTGAGAAAAGAAAAAACTTCAATAACACCTGTTGCAGCTTGTGTTTACTGTCCTGCAGTTAATTGCTCAAAAGCTGATTTTCTTTTTGGCATTTCCGCTGAATTTGATGAATGGAAATACGGTCTTCTTTCAAAATGCTGCGGTGTTAAAGTTTTAAAAGAGAGCTTTTTTAATGATGTTCAGCAATCGGCACTCAAAAAAATATCTCCTGTTGAATATGTTGCGGGTGACAGTATACCCGTTGCAATTTTTCACGGCAAAAAAGACGAACTTGTTCCGCTTGAGCATACGTTGAATTTTTTGGAACAATTGGATAAGATGGGTGTTAAAAATGAGCTGCTTATTTATGAAAATTCGGGTCATGCACTTGATATGGACCCTGACTGCAGTGTGAAATCGTTGGCGGTTATTGAAGATTTTGCAGTAAAATATCTTTAAATAAAGGGGAAAGATTGAATGCTTGCTACTGTTTATAATATTATTTATATGGTATTAAGAAAAACCGTGTTTTTTATTCTTGCCGGTGTGATGTGCCTCAGCTCATTCACTCCGTCTTTGCCTGAAGAACCGACAGTGATGAATAAAGATACAGGTAATTTCTTTTTGCCTGATTACGGCAATACTCTTGTTTCATCACACAGAAGCGGTAAGGGAGCGGCGCCCGAAAACACTCTTATGGCAATAAAATCAAATCTGATTTATGCACAGGATGATTCCGCTATTATTGAAATGGATGTTCAACTCACAAAAGACGGTGAAATTGTGCTTTATCACAGTCTTTTTCTTGATGAAATGAGCGACAGTGCTGAGTATTTCGGCAAATCCAACATAACTGTGTTTTCAAAAACTTACGATGAATTGCGCAATCTTAATATGGGCGAATTTTTTAAGACCGGCAACTCATACCCTTACAGAGGTTTAAGGGGAGAGAGTATTCCCGATGATATCAGAATAACAAGACTTGCAGACGTTTTTGAATGCGTAGAAACGCAGTATCCTGATGAATTCAGATATATTATCGAAGTCAAATATCCTCATCCTTGGGCACCAGCTATTGTTGACGGTATTTATGATTTGATGCAGAAATACGAGCTTGGTGACAGGGTGATTATCGGAGCTTTCTGGCCTGATGTTTCAAGCTATATTGATAACAATTACGGCGGAAAAATCAACAGATCAGCTAATCCTTTTGAGATTGTTGATTTTTACGGTTGTTACACAAGAAACGATAATCTCAGCAATGAAAAATTCAAGTTTACAGCCCTTCAGCTGCCGTATTATTGGGATGACGGTAAGCTTCTCCTTGCCAATTTAGGCAAAGCAAGTTTTATTGATTATGCCCATAAATATGGCATTTCGGTTCAGTATTGGACTGTCAACAGCCCTGAAGATGCCCGTGCTTTGGCTGATGCCGGTGCTGATTTGCTTATGACGGATTATCCTGACAGAATACGTGATGCATTGAAAACGGAATAAATGGACGGTTATAATCAAAATTAATTTTATATCTTTTTGTTTTTCTTGACTTAAAAACTCTTAACTGGTATAATACTATATCATAAAATTTAAAGGGGAGAGTTTATTGAAAGAATTCCTTTGGAATTTATATCAGGAAGCTATTGTTAACAGTTATATTATCAGAATGCTTGTTGCCTTGTTGTGCGGTTCAATTATCGGATTTGAAAGAAGCCGCCGCCAGAAGGATGCCGGCATCAGAACTCATATGATTGTTGCGTTGGGTTCAGCACTTATTATGATTGTTTCCAAATACGGCTTTATGGATATTCTTCAATTTGAGGGCTTGCGTGCCGATGCATCAAGAATTGCATCTAACGTTGTAACAGGTGTAGGTTTCCTTGGCGCAGGTGTTATTTTTGTGCGTGACGTTTCAATCAAAGGTCTCACAACTGCGGCAGGTATCTGGACAACCGCAGGCGTTGGTCTTGCAATCGGCGCGGGTATGTATCCGCTTGGTATTGCGGCTTGTGCGGCTATGGTTATTTCTCAGCTCATTCTTCATAAACATCTCACAAGGCTTGAAAACACGTCAAATGAATTCACCGTTGTTGTTACTGATACAAAAGATTCTGTTAAGAATTTTAAAGAT
>JAZNDY010000187.1:0-2707 GCA_045588295.1 Acutalibacteraceae bacterium | reverse complement strand
AGATGAAAGCTGAACGTCAGCGCCGTGAAGCCATTCTTACCGCTGAAGGTGAAAAGGCTGCTAAAATTCTTGTGGCAGAAGCTAACAAAGAAAGCAAGATTCTTGCTGCTGAAGCTGATAAGCAGAGCGCTATTCTTGCCGCTGAAGCAATCAAAGAATCAAAAATCAGAGAAGCTGAAGGTGAAGCTGAAGCTATCTTCAAGGTTGAAGAAGCAAGAGCAAAAGCAATTGAGCTTATCAACCAGGCTAAACCGGGTGACGGTTATCTCACAATCAAGAGCCTTGAGGCTTTTGAGGCTGCTGCAGACGGCAAGGCAACAAAGCTGATTATTCCCAGCGATATTCAGGGAATTGCGGGTCTTGCTGCAAGCGCAAAAGAAGTCATTTCAAACAAATAAAACAAAAATCGGACTGCTTCGTTCAACGAGGCAGTCCTTCTTTTATCTTAAACCGCTGATAAAAATCAAAAAAATCAGAACAGGTAAAACAAATTGAAAATAAGGTTTGATCTTCCGCGAAAGCTTTATTCCCCTGCCCGTGTTAACCTCTTTGATATAATTATCAAACCCCCAACCCCATTTTGAAACACAGAATAAAATATAAACAAGAGAACCTATTGGCAAAAGCAGATTGCTGACAATAAAATCAGCGCTTTCAAGAATATTCAATGAAGAAACAGGAGTAACACTTCTCAAAACATTATAACCAAGCAAAGAAGGAATACTCGCAAAAAACATAACAACCGCCAGAATTAAAATTGCGTTTTTCCTTTTAATAATAAAATTATCGATAACGTTTGCAACAAGGTTTTCAAAAACCGAAATAACCGTTGTCAGGCTTGCAAATGACATAAACAAAAAGAAAACTGCACCCAAAATTCTGCCGCCTGCCATATTTGCAAAAACTTTTGGCAAAGTTACAAAAATAAGAGAAGTTCCGGCATCAGGCTCTACTCCGAAACTGTAGCAGGCAGGAAAAATAATAAGACCGGACGAAATAGCCACAGCCGTATCAAGCAAGCAAATACGAACCGACTCACTCACAAGCGTGTTATCCTTAGTCATATAACTGCCAAAGATTTCCATTGATGCAAGACCTATACCAAGAGTGAAAAAAGCTTGATTCATAGCCGCGGTCATCATATTAAAAATTCCGATTTCAAGCATTCTGTCAAAATCAGGCATAAGAAAAAAAGCAAGCCCTTCAAAAGCCCTGTCAAGCATAAAACTGTTTAAAACCAAAATCACAATCAAACCAAACATACCGACCATCATAAATTTTGATATGCGTTCAATGCCTTTTTGAAGTCCGCAACCGCACACAGCAAAACCGATTATGAGCGTAATAACAAGCCAAACAAGCATTTCAGCAGGGTCAGAAAGCATTTGAGCAAAAAGTTCTTCACTATGGTCAATCACATTTTTATCAAACTTTCCGCTAACAAACTTATAAAAATATCCTACCATCCAGCCCGAAACAACCGTATAATACGTCATCAGTATAAAACAACCGATTATCCCTACCCAACCGTGAAAATGCCATATTTGCCCATTATTTTCAAGAGATTTATAGGCAAGAACCGTGCTTTTGCGGCTGGCTCTGCCAACTGCAAGCTCCATTGTCAGAACAGGAATTCCGATTATCATAAGAAACATAATATAAAATAAAACAAAAATACCTCCACCGTTCTGACCTGCAACATACGGGAACTTCCAAACATTACCAATTCCAATTGCACATCCTGCACTCACAAGCAAAAATCCAAGATGAGATTTGAAAACTTCACGGCTCATATAGATCACCCTTGTTTTATCATTGGCATTAAGTTCTCAATAATTTATAATCTTCTTCTGAATATATAAAATAATATATTGCCATATAAAAAAAGTATAAAAATTTGATATTATATGTTGAATTTATAAACACAAAATGATAAAATTATAATGTTAATTTGATTCAGAAAGGAAGGTCTCCAATTATGGATTACAAAATGAATCTCACTCAGGAAGAAATTGATATACTCAATGGCTCCAAGGGTGAAACAATGGCAAAGGTTATGAAGACTCTTGTTCTTTACGGTGACGCTTTTGATGCAACAAAAATGGTTCCCGTTACAAGCGAAAAGGGTCACCTTGTAACAAGCTTCGGTCTCAAGGTTATGAAGCCTGTTTACGGTCTTATGGATCAACTTATCGAAGGCGGCGCACTTTCAGGCCAGAAGTTCTCAGTTGACCCCAAACCCATTGACCCCAACGTTCCCGCAAACTTCCTTCAGAAGTTTGTTTTCAACAAGCTTATGTACAGCATGCAGAATAAATATGACGAGCAGCTCAACAAACTCGGTCTTATTGACAGCAAGTCATACACCTGCACCTGCTATATGGATGAAGTAGGCAACGTTCCCAAAAAGGGCGAAGTCCTTTCATGGGCAGAATCATCAGCCGTTGTATATGCTAACTCTGTTCTCGGTGCACGCTGCAACAGAAACTCAGGCATCATCGAGCTCTTCGGCTCAATTCTCGGCAAGGTTCCCTATTTCGGTCTTCTCACTGATGAAGGCAGAAAGGCAACCTGGATTGTTGAAGTTAAAACTTCAAAGAAGCCTGAAGCACAGATTCTCGGCTCCGCTATCGGTATGAAGGTTATGGAGGATGTTCCCTACATCAAGGGTCTCAACCAGTGGATTGGCACAGAGCTTGACGGTGAC
>JAZNDY010000186.1:0-7750 GCA_045588295.1 Acutalibacteraceae bacterium | reverse complement strand
CTGACCTGAAAGGTAAAACTGTTCTTGATTTAGGTTGCGGTTACGGCCACAACTGCATTGACTTTGTAAAAAGAGGTGCAGACAAAGTTGTCGGCATTGATATATCAGAGAAGATGCTTTCCGTTGCCCAAAAAGAATCCTACGATGATAAAATTGAATATCGCAATATGAGCATGACAGATATATCTGAACTCGGTGAAAAATTTGATTTTATTTACAGTTCACTTGCCTTTCATTATGTAAAAGATTTTGATATCTTCGCAAAAGATATGTATTCTGTTCTGAATGCAGAAGGTCTCCTTTTATTTTCTCAGGAACATCCGATTATAACTTCAACCGTTGACGGTGCAGGTCATTTTAACAAGAACGAAAACGGAGAAAAGATTTCTTATACTTTTTCTAACTATAATCAACCGGGAGAACGCAGAATCCATTGGTATGTTGACGGTGTTATAAAATATCACCGCACCTTCAGTAATATTATTAATGCGCTCTCAAAAGCAGGGTTTATTATCGAAGAAGTGTGCGAACCTATACCTGAAGAATGGGTAATTGAAAAAGTACCTGCGTGGATAAAGGAATATATCAAACCGAACTTTTTGATTGTGAAAGCGAGAGTATAACTAATATTTATGATGAGTTATTATGTGGAGGTGTCTGAAATTGAATAAGAGTTTTATCATTAGACAAGCAAAAATTTCCGATGCGAAAGATATTTATTATATCAACAAAACAAGCCTTGGTTACGAATATGATTTTGAAAAGCAAAAGCGCAAAATTGACGCAGTGTTGAATGATGAAACACAAGTTATCTTTGTAGCTGAAACCGAAAACAAAGTTGTCGGCTACATTCATCTTGTAAATTACGATGTGATTTATGCTGATAATTTCAAGAACTGTTTGGGATTGGCTGTTGATAACGGTCACAAACGAAACGGGATAGGATCTGCTTTGTTGAAACAGGCTGAAATATGGGCAAAAGAAAACGGTGCAGTCGGAATCAGACTTTGTTCAGGTGCAGAGCGTGTGAATGCACATAAGTTCTATGAGTCACAGGGTTATAAGGTAACAAAATTACAAAAGAATTTAAAAAAGATTTTTTGAGTTTGTCAGATTAATTTTGCAATCAAATCTAATATATTTAATCAAACCGTTTCGCTTTTAGCGAGGCGGTTTTAATTTTTCGCTCTGAGATGTATATAGTTCACCGATGCAGAAAAACTTTTTAAAGGTCAAAGTCAAAAAATACCGCGAAAACCGAAAAATCAAGAAAAACAGAGAAAAACGAAGAAAAAACGCGATAAACAGCTAAAACAAAGGTCAAAAACAACATTTTGACCTTTTCTGACCTTTGACCTTTCGTAAACCTGCGGCTATAATAAACTCAAAGGTCAAAGAAAGTCAAAGTCAAAATACGACATTTTCGAGCCAAAAGGAGCTGATATAATGAGTTTGAGCAACGACATTGCAAGAATGCTTATGGAAATGCTTGAGCAGGACGGCAGCACGGAAATTCAGCGTAACGAGCTTGCGCAGACTCTTGGCTGTGTTCCGAGCCAGATTAACTACGTTATTTCGTCGCGTTTCACGCCTGAGCACGGCTACATTGTTGAAAGCCGCAGGGGTGGCGGCGGATACATCAAAATAACGAGGGTCAGCATTGACAGACCGTCGGCAATAATGCACACGGTAAACCATATAGGCGACGAAGCGGATTTTTCTGTTTGCAGAGCACACACCCTTAACCTGCTCAACGCAGGCGTTATTGACAAACCGTCCGCAAAGCTTATGCTTGCCGCAACAGGGGACAGTTCGCTGCGTATGCTTCCGCCGCCCGTGAGAGACAGGGTGCGCACGTCGATTTTTAAACAGATGCTTCTTACTTTGGATACAAACAGATAATATAAAAACGGGAAAGGATGATTGAATATGTTATGCCAAAATTGCGGTAAAAATGAAGCAACAACCCACCTTAAGCAGATTATCAACGGCGATATGGCAGAGAGCCATCTGTGCTCCGACTGCGCCGCTCATCTCGGATATTCCGATATGTTTTCAGGTTTCGGACTGAATCTTTCGGGACTTTTCGGCGGATTGCTGGGCGATATGATGCCGTCACTCGGTGCAGGCAATGCACCGCGTTGCCCCAAATGCGGCACAGCTTTCAGCGATATTGTGAGAGACGGCAAGGTTGGCTGCTCGGAATGTTACAGAACTTTTTATGATAAGCTTCTGCCGTCAATCCAGAGAATCCACGGCAAAATCAAGCACAGCGGCAAAACAAGCCAGTCTGCGCCTGCTGAAGAAAAAGTTGAAACAACCGCAGAAAAAATTGAAAAGCTTAAAGAGGCAATGAACAATGCAGTTGCCGCACAGGAATTTGAACAGGCGGCAAAAATCAGAGACGAAATCAAAGCACTCGAAGAAGGAGGCGAAAATCAATGAGCAAATGGTATATTGAAAAAGGCGACCAGGGCGACGTTGTTTTAAGCACACGCATCCGCCTTGCACGCAACCTTGATGAATTCCCTTTTCCTGCAAAGCTTGACGTTGCAGGCAAAAACAAGGTGAACGCTCTTGTTAAAAGCTCGCTTTTTGAGAATGACAGAAAAGATTTCAGCTATATTGAAATGAAGGACCTCAGCCGCAAACAGGCGGTTTCACTTGCAGAAAGGCATCTTATCAGCCCTGAATTTGCCGCCAAAAAAGACGGCAGCGCCCTTATGCTTTCAGGCGATGAGAGCGTGAGCATTATGCTTTGCGAAGAGGACCACATCAGGCTTCAGGTTATGAAGGCGGGTCTTGCGCTTGAGGAGGCGTATGACGTTGCCGATAAGCTGGACAGCTTGCTTGATTCAAGGCTTAATTATGCTTTTGATGAACGAATAGGTTATCTTACCGCTTGCCCCACAAACCTTGGCACGGCAATGAGAGCTTCCGTTATGCTTCACTTGCCTGCGCTCACAAGATGCGGCCAGATAAACCGCCTTGCAAACACTGTTTCAAAGCTCGGTCTGACCATCAGGGGCGCTTACGGTGAAGGCTCACGCACGGTTGGCGATATCTATCAGATAAGCAACCAGATTACTCTGGGTATTACGGAGGAAACGGCGATAGCTAACCTCAAATCCATTGTGCTTCAGCTTGTGGGTCAGGAGAGGGCTGCGGCAGCAAAGATGGTTAAAAATGCTGCTGATGAGGATAAAATTTTCAGAGCTTACGGTATTCTTAAGAATGCACGCCTGCTCAGCACAGAAGAGTTTATGGAGCTTGCTTCGCTCGTCAGATTAGGCGCGTCAAGAGGTATATTGGACGTGAATATTGAAAAGATAAATGAACTGATTGTCAATATGCAGCCTGCAACCGTCGGCGCCGCAAATGAAAATGCAGATTCGGCATCGGCAAGAGATGCCCTCAGGGCAACCGCCGTCAGACAGGCGCTTGCAGACTGAACGGTTTGATACAGTTTAATTCGGGGGGATTAAAATGTACAGATTTACAGGTTTCACACAAAAAGCAAATGAGGCGCTTAACAGCGCCGTTATTGCGGCGGAAGACATGGGTCACACCTACGTTGGCAGTGAACACATTCTGCTCGGACTTCTTGCAGAAAGCGGCGGTATGGCTTACACTGCGCTGACTGCCGCAAAAGTAACCTATGATGAGGTTGAAAAAATCATCAGAGAAATTATCGGCACAGGGTCACCGACCGTGCTTTCACCAAACGATTTTACGCCCAGAGCAAAGAATATTATTGACACTGCCATTTTACAGGGCAGAGGTATGGGTCATTCCTATATCGGCACGGAGCATTTGCTGATGGGTATTATCAAAGAGAGCACGGGAGCGGCAACGGAAATTCTGCAGAGTCTCGGTGTTTCAACACAGAGCCTTATGAATGACCTGAACCATGCGCTTGGCGGCACTCCGCAGGGCAGCAAAGGGAAAAGGGATAAGGATAAGAAAGATGCGCCCACCCTTGAGCAATACGGAAGAGATCTGACTGCGATGGCAAACGAGGGCAGGATTGACCCCGTTATCGGCAGACAGACCGAGATTGACAGAGTTATTCAGATTCTCAGCCGCAGAACAAAAAATAATCCTTGCCTTATCGGTGAGCCCGGCGTTGGCAAAACCGCAATTGCGGAGGGTCTGGCGCTTAAGATTTCCACAGGAGAAGTGCCCGAGTTGCTGCGCGAGAAACGCATTGTTACCCTTGACCTGACGGGTATGGTGGCAGGCACAAAATACAGGGGCGATTTTGAAGAGAGAATCCGCACGGTTATTGAAGAAGTCAATAAAGCAGGGGATATAATTCTTTTTATTGACGAGGTGCATACGCTCATAGGCGCAGGCTCGGCAGAGGGTGCGGTTGACGCGGCAAATATCCTTAAGCCGTCACTTGCAAGGGGCGAGATTCAGGTTATCGGCGCAACAACGCTTGAAGAATACCGCAAACACATTGAAAAGGATGCCGCTCTTGAGAGAAGATTCCAGCCCGTTACCGTTGGCGAGCCGACGGAAGCTGAGGCGATTGATATTCTTAAGGGATTGAGAGATAAATATGAGGCTCACCACAAGGTAAAAATTACGGACAGCGCAATCACGGCGGCAGTCAAAATGTCATCGCGCTATATCGGTGACAGATATTTGCCTGACAAGGCGATTGACCTTGTTGACGAGGCGGCATCAAGAGTGCGATTGCGTGCATTCACTGCTCCGCCTGACCTCAAAGAGCTTGAGGATAAGCTGAAATCGCTTGGCGAGGAGATGGAATCCGCGGTTAAGTCGCAGGATTTTGAACGCGCGGCGGCATTGAGAGACGAAAAGAAAAAGGCCGCAGATGAGCTTGAAAACGAGCGAAAGCTCTGGAAAGAAAAAAACACCCGAGAAACGGGTGAGGTAACGGAGCAGGAGATAGCGGCGATTGTTTCGCAGTGGACGGGCATACCCGTTAACCAGCTGACCCGAGAAGAAAGCGAAAGACTTCTCAATATGGAAAGTGAGCTTCACGAAAGAATCGTTGGTCAGGATGAGGCGGTCAGTGCCGTTGCAAGGGCAATCCGCAGAGGCAGGGCAGGTCTTAAAGACCCCAAAAGACCTACAGGCTCGTTTATTTTTCTTGGACCGACGGGTGTTGGCAAAACGGAGCTTTGCAAAACTCTTGCCGCATCTATGTTTGGCGATGAAAACGCAATGATAAGGCTCGATATGAGCGAATATATGGAAAAACACACCGTTTCAAGACTTGTCGGCTCGCCGCCCGGTTACGTCGGATATGATGAAGGCGGACAGCTGACCGGAAAGGTGCGCCGCAGACCGTATTCCGTGCTTCTTTTTGACGAAATCGAAAAGGCACATCCCGACGTTTTTAATATGCTTTTGCAGATTCTTGAGGACGGAATACTGACTGATTCACAGGGCAGACGGGTTGACTTCAAAAACTGCGTTATAATTATGACCTCAAACGTTGGCGCAAAGCAGATTGCAAACAGCGGCGGCGGCACTCTCGGATTTTCTGCCGAGGGCACACAGACGCGCACCGATAAAAGTATTCACGATGCGGTTATGGCGGAGCTTAAAAACGTTTTCAGACCCGAGTTTCTCAACAGGGTTGACGATATAATCGTTTTCCGCCAGCTTACGAAAGAAAACATCAACGAAATTGCGCAGAGAATGCTTACGGGTCTTTCAAAGAGAGTGAAAGAGCTTGACTTTGAGCTTGAATTCAGCGCTGACGCGGTTGAAGCAATCGGCAACGCAGGATTTGACCCTGTTTACGGCGCAAGACCCTTGCGCAGAGCGATTCAGCAGAGGATTGAAGATAAGCTTTCTGAAAAGCTGCTTGAAGGTACACTTGAATCGGGCAAAAAATACATCTGCAAATACGAAAACGATGAGTTTGTTTTTGAAAAAACAGAATAAAATATACTTTGATTTATCCCCGACGGAGCAAAACTCTGTCGGGGATATTTTTGTGTTCAATCGCCGTTACTTTTAACAAATTGCGCACCGACGATTTGTGTAAAACACAGAATGTATGAAAAACACAAAAAATATCTTGTGACAAACCTGTTTTTTTATCATATATAGATATAAACAAAAAACAAAATAAGCAGATTATTTATTAAACTGACGAAAGAAGGTGGTTCCGTTGGGTTATTAAAACTGTTAAAAACCTAAAAATTAATTTAAGGAGGAATTATAAGATGAAAAAAATTATTTCCGTTCTGCTTGCGCTGATTATGGCGTTCGGCACTTGTGCGGTTGCATTTGCTGAAAATCAGATAAGCGTGCCTGAGGGTTACATAGGCATTTACACCGCAGAGGATTTATACAATATCCGCAACAATCTCTCGGGTAAATATATTCTTATGAACGATATCGATCTCTCGGTTTACGAGAACTGGGAACCGATTGGTTCAAAAGAGACTCCCTTTACAGGTGAATTTGATGGTAATGGGTATAACATATCCTATCTTTCTATCAACACGGTATCAGATAAAGAAGAGAATCATTATTTTGGTCTTTTCGGATACTCGTCTGGTTCGCTTGTAAAAAATGTACTGCTATACGATATTAAAATAACAATTAAGCACACAAACGATACAGATGCTGTTTGTTATGCGGCAGCGGTTATTGGTTTTGGCAACAATATGGAAGATATTGTAGGTTGTACAACGTCGGGAACTATTGAAATAGAGGGATTTTCAATAGTTGAGACAGGTGGAATCATTGGTAAAAGCAGTTACAGCTGTCCTGTTCGTTGTTCAAATTATGCTGATATAAATATTTCTGTCCCTTCGACAGCAAAACACATTTATGTAGGCGGAATCACAGGAAATGCTATGTTGAAAGAATCTGAATTGTCAAACTTTGGTAATATTTCACTTAACGGGAGACAAGTAAATCCTGAATGTGTAATAAAAGCTGGCGGAATTGACGGCAATGGAATTAATGCAATAAGCCTAACTAATTGTTATAACCGTGGCGAAATCAGCATCAACTTCTCGACACCAGAAACATACATAGGCGGAATTTCGGGCGAATCATGTGTAACGGAAAATATATATAACGTCGGAAATATTTTGGTGCCCAGTAATTTCAGCGGTTTTTCAGGGTCGATTTCCGGAAATATATATTCAAGTTGGTTTGGCATAGGCAACCCCAAAAAGATGGAGAATGCATATTATAGTAATCAAGATATTATACCTGCGCACAATGCAGGTGGTATGCCTGAGAGTTTTGAAAAAAAGCCTTTTATTAATGTTTGTTGTTGCACCGACATCGAAATGAAGCGTGAAAGCACTTTTATAGGCTTTGATTTTGAAAACATCTGGGTAATGGAAGAAAACGGACACCCTGTTTTGAAGAATCAACCCCAACTGATAGCTTCAGAAAAACTGGTATTAACTGTAGGTGAAGTGTTTAATATCAATTTCGGCGACTGCATTTTGAGACTTTTGAACAATGATGTTGTGCAAATCAAAAATAACACAGAAGTTGTTGCTGTTTCAGAAGGTACAGCTACGTTATCTGCCGAATACGACTATGGTTATAAAACAATTTACAATATTACTGTTGTTGATTATAGTTCTCACCAAAATGATTGTTTAATAGCAAGGCTATTTATAGTATTAAAATACATAATAATGCAGATTGCAAAATTGGTATGTGAGGTGTTTAACATTGAAGGCTAAAAAAACAACTTCTTTATTGTTTACAATACTATTTTTTATTCAATCTTTGA
>JAZNDY010000185.1:0-7623 GCA_045588295.1 Acutalibacteraceae bacterium | reverse complement strand
TCTTTGCACCGAATTTTTCAAGCATAAGTTTTTCACTCATAAAAGAAAACTGTTCGGGCACAATGAGGGTCAGCTTTTTTCTGCCTCCCTTTGCAAACTGCTCGATGAGATTCATTATGTGGACGGTTTTGCCGCCGCCCGCTCTTGATAAAATAAGATAAAGCATAAAATCACCGTTCGGAATTAATATAAATGTTATTATAACACAGCCACCGTTTTTTGTCATCATTTTTAACGGTGTTATTATAAAATTTAACGTGCACCTTAAAACGTACATCAGGGCATTTTTTGAATCATTGACAATATCGCCTTTTTGTGTTAAAATGTTATTTATATTTTTATATTCGAAAGGAGCAAATCCAAAATGGATGACCCCGGCCCTGCGATTATGCTGGCTGCCAACGTTGCTGACAGCACCGCAATTTCTCTTATTCTTAAAATAGTTTTGCTTTTTGTGCTCATTCTTATCAACGCATTCTTTGCAATGAGTGAAATCGCCATTATCTCGCTCAATGACACAAAAATGCAGAAGCTTGCTGAAGAAGGCAACAAAAAGGCAAAGCAGATTGTTAAGCTGACTGCAAACCCAAGCAACTTTTTATCAACAATTCAGATAGGCGTTACCCTGGCAGGTTTCCTGACCTCGGCATCAGCCTCACAGACCTTTGTTGAAATGCTTGTTGGTGCGCTTGAAAGAACAAACTTCGTTCCCGACCCGATTCCGATAAGCGTTATAAGCGTTCTTGCAACCATACTTGTTACGCTTGTAACCTCTTATTTTTCACTGGTTCTGGGTGAACTTGCACCCAAAAGAATCGGTATGCAGATACCCGAAAAAATCTCTTTCAAAGTGGTTGGCATTCTTTTGTTTATTGCAAAAATAACCAAACCCTTTGTTAAAATTCTTGCTTTTTCAACCAATGCGGTTGTCCGCCTTTTCGGCTTTGACCCCAACGCAGATGAAGAAGACGTTACGGAAGAAGAAATCCGTATGATGGTTGACGTCGGCGGTGAAAAAGGCGTTATTGAAGACTCGCAAAAAGAGATGATTGATAACATCTTTGAGTTTGACGACCTTGACGCAGGCGATATAATGACGCACCGCACAGAAATGACGGCGATTGAAGTTACACGCTCCCTTGAAGAAGTTGCGGAACTTGCCGTTGAAAACGGTTATTCCAGAATTCCCGTTTATGAGGATGACCCTGACAGCATCGTGGGTGTTCTTTATGCAAAAGACCTCCTCAAATTCGTCGGACATTCTCTCCCGAGAGACCTCACAATCTCAAAGGTTATGCGCAAGGCGCTCTACGTGCCTGAAACCCAGTCCTGCGCAGACCTTTTCAACGCAATGAACGAGAGCAGAACACAGTTTGCCGTTGTTGTTGATGAATACGGCGGCACGGCAGGCATTGTTACTCTTGAAGACGTTCTTGAATCCATAGTCGGCAACATTCAGGATGAATATGACGACGAAGAAGAAGAAATCACAAAGATTGACGAAACAACCTTCACCATTGACGGCACAATTGACCTTGATGAGGTCAACGAGCTTGTAGGCATCGAATTGCCTGAGGGTGATTACGACACACTCGGCGGCTTTGTTATCAGTCTGCTTGGCTATCTGCCGTCAGAAACAGACAAAACACCCATTGTTGCCGAATATAAAAATCTTCGCTTTACCGTTCTTTCGCTTGACGAGCGCAGAATTGAAGACATCAAGGTTGAAATTCTGCCCTTGCCCGAGTCAGACGAAGATGAGGACGACGATTAAACAACTTTTCGGGCTGCGGCTGATGCCGCAGCCTTTTTATTTGAGAGGATATAAAAATGAACAGACTCAACATTGTTCCAAAACCAAATAAAACCGTTTTCCTCGGAGGTGAGGTTCTGATTGAGCCTTCACAAGCAGAGTTTATTATTGACGAAAAGCTTGGCGCAGAGGAATATATCCTGACCGCAAACAAAACAGAACTGACCGTCAGGGGCGGCTCGGAGCAAGCTGTTTTTTACGGCAAGCAAACACTCCGCCAGCTCAAAGGTGTTTGTCCCTGCGTCAGGATTGAAGATAGACCTGCCTTTGAATACAGAGGTTTTATGTTTGACTGCGTGCGCCATATGTTCAGCATTGAAGAAATCAAAAAGCTGATTGATGCCGCCGCAAGCCTCAAAATGAACCGTTTCCACTGGCACCTGACCGACGACCAGGGTTTCAGACCCTGGATAAGCCGCAGACCATCTGCCGCAATTGACGGCGCTGTCAGAAAAAGTTCGGATTTCGGCTCGCTCAAAGAAAACGGCGAATACGGCGGGTATTACACAACGGAACAAATGAAAGAGATTGTTGATTACTGTGCCGAAAGACACATAACCGTTATTCCCGAATTCGACGTGCCCGGCCACTGCTCTGCAATTCTGCACGCTTACCCCGATATCGGCTGCACGGGCAAACCCGTTGAAATCAAGACGTATCAAGGGATTTTTGAAGATATTCTCTGTGCAGGCAAAGACAAAACCTTTGACGTTATTTTTGATATTCTTGAAGAATATCTTGAGATTTTTCCATCCGAATATATCCATATCGGTGGTGATGAAGCACCCAAAACCCGTTGGAAAGTCTGCCCCGAATGCCAAAAGAGGATGAAGCAGCTCGGTCTCAAAAATGAAGAAGAGCTTCAAGGATGGTTCACAAACAAGATTGTTGATTTTCTTGAAGCGCGCGGCAGAAAAGCCATCGTGTGGAACGAAAGCCTGCGTAGCGGACTCGTGAGCAAAACGGCAGTTGCGCAAATGTGGATGGACCCCAAAAAGAATTCCGTTAAGTTCGCAAACGGTGGCGGCAGAATCATCGTTTCCGATTTCTTCAGTTATTACTGCGATTACCCCTATGCAATGACTCCGCTTGACAAAACCTACAGTTTCAATGCAACCGTTAAAGGCATTGAAAATCCGTCCTCCGTTTACGGAGTTGAAGCACCTCTCTGGACAGAATTCATCAACAGCATTGAGCGCGTGGGTTATATGTTTTTCCCCAGACTTGCCGCCGTTGCGGAAACCGGCTGGACAAAGGAAGAAAACAAAAATGCGGCAGATTTTCGCCGCCGCTTCAGGTGCTATGCGGCTATTCTGAGCCAAATCGGCATAACCGCCGCCGCACCGCATGAGTGGAATCCGTCGCTTCTTGCAAGAGCAACGGGCACACTCTCGTTTATGAACAACAACGTAAGAAACAAGCCCAAAAAATAAATAACAGCAACGAAAAAAGCTTGCATCAGTTCAAACCGATGCAAGCTTGATTTTTTATTTCTTTCTGTTGATTTTGATTATGTAACTGATAGCCTCAGCCAATGCAATTGCCGATGCAAAGAAGCAGGCATATATCAGAGACCAACGCAGGTCAACTTCGCCACGTTTGTAGTTATCGAATATTGCTTCAATCGCTACAATATAAACCGCACTCTGTAATGCAATTAATGAGAATGCGTGAAGACCTTTAAGTTTTTTCGAGCCTATCAACGCCGAATCCAACGCTATAAAGAACGCAAACAAAACCATCAGCGGCAAGGCAACCTTATAAAGCTCATCAAGGTTACCGCTTCTGCCGGCAATAAAGAAAATATAACCTATAACCGAAAAGAAGCAGATGAGAGCCGTTACCGGTGCAGGCGTTACGTCAAGTGCAGGAAAAACAATAACCATCCACGCAACAAACAGCGCACCTACAACGTAAAGGCACCAGCCGTCCGATCTTTGGAAAATCATATCAAGCGCAACACTCATTGTTGCAGGAAAAACCATAAGAGCCGTCATAATGGCGGCAAAGCTTTTTGAGCCTTTGCCGGGTTTTTTGAAGAATTTTTCTTTTTCTGTTTTAACCTCAACGGGAGCTTCGGCAGGCTTGGCTCTTCTCTGAGGAGCCGCTTGCTGAGGTCTCGGCTGTTGCTGATAGCCGGGGAGCGGTGTGCCGCACTGGCCGCAGAATGCGTTGCCGTCAGGCACGTTACTGCCGCATTTATTGCAAATCATAAATATTACCTCCTTATGCTATGCAAATATCAATTTGTGTCTTTATTATACAGATAAACATATATAAATGTCAATATAAAGATTATAATTATATCATTGACAATTATTTTTTGCTATGATATACTTTTGATAATTATGATTATAGGTGAAAGTTCGGTCTGTTTGCAGGCCTGAACATAACCGTTTCACAAAGAATTTGCTATTTATTAACCAGTATGGAGGAATAAAAAATGTACGAAAAGGTTTCATCAAATCTTAATTTCGTTGACAGAGAAAAAGCTGTGCTTGAATTCTGGAAAGAAAACAAGATTTTTGAAAAGAGCATTGAAACCAGAAAGGGCTGCCCCACTTACACTTTCTATGACGGCCCTCCCACAGCAAACGGCAAGCCCCACATCGGTCACGTTCTGACCAGAGTTATCAAGGATATGATTCCCAGATACCGCACAATGAAGGGCTATATGGTTCCCCGTAAAGCAGGCTGGGACACCCACGGTCTGCCCGTTGAGCTTGAAGTTGAAAAAATGCTCGGCATTAACGGCAAAGAGCAGATTGAAAAATACGGTCTTGAGCCTTTCATCGGCCACTGCAAAGAGAGCGTATGGAAATATAAGGGAATGTGGGAAGATTTTTCAGGCACAGTCGGCTTCTGGGCTGATATGGATGAGCCTTACGTAACCTACCACAACAGCTACATTGAGTCCGTTTGGTGGTCACTCAAAGAAATCTGGAACAAGGGTCTGCTTTATAAAGGCTTCAAGATTGTTCCTTATTGCCCCCGTTGCGGAACTCCCCTTTCATCTCACGAGGTTGCACAGGGCTACAAGGCAGTCAAAGAAAAGTCGGCAGTTGTAAGATTCAAGGTTAAGGGCGAAGATGCTTATTTCCTTGCCTGGACAACAACCCCCTGGACTCTGCCCTCAAACGTTGCCCTCTGCGTTAACCCCGAAGAAACCTATTGCAAGGTCAAGGCTGCAGACGGTTACACATATTATATGGCAAAAGCTCTGCTTGACACCGTTCTCGGCCAGCTCGGCGACAAAGAAAACGGCGTTGAAGCTTATGAAATTCTTGAAACATACAAGGGCACAGACCTTGAATACAGAGAATATGAGCCTCTCTTTGAATGCGCAGGCGCAAGCGCCGCAAAGCAGAATAAGAAGGGTCACTATATCACCGTTGACAACTACGTTACAATGTCTGACGGTACAGGTATCGTTCACATTGCACCCGCATTCGGTGAAGACGACGCACAGGTCGGCAGAAAGTATGACCTCCCCTTTGTTCAGTTTGTTGACGGCAAGGGTAATATGACAGAAGAAACTCCTTATGCAGGCAAGTTCGTTAAGGATGCAGAGAAAGATATCCTCATCGACCTTGATAAGGACGGCAAGCTCTTCTCCGCCCCCAAATTTGAGCACGATTATCCCTTCTGCTGGAGATGCGACACTCCCCTCATCTATTATGCAAGAGAATCCTGGTTCATCAAGATGACAGCCGTTAAGGATAACCTTGTAAAGAATAACAACACCGTTAACTGGATTCCCGAAAGCATCGGTAAGGGCAGATTCGGCGACTGGCTTGAAAATATTCAGGACTGGGGTATCAGCCGTAACCGTTACTGGGGCACTCCCCTCAACATCTGGGAATGCGAATGCGGTCACAGACACTCAATCGGTTCAATCGAAGAGCTTAAGTCAATGAGCTCAAATTGCCCCGATAACATCGAGCTTCACCGTCCTTTCATAGACGACGTTACAATCAAGTGCGAAAAGTGCGGCGGCGAAATGAAGAGAGTTCCCGAGGTTATTGACTGCTGGTACGATTCAGGCGCAATGCCCTTTGCACAGCACCACTATCCCTTTGAGAATAAAGACCTCTTCGAGCAGCAGTTCCCTGCAGAGTTCATTTCAGAAGCAGTTGACCAGACAAGAGGTTGGTTCTATTCACTTCTTGCAATCTCAACCCTCCTCTTCGATAAGTCCCCCTATAAGAACGTTATCGTTCTCGGTCTTGTTCAGGACGAAAACGGTCAGAAGATGTCCAAATCCAAGGGCAACGCCGTTGACCCGTTTGACGCTCTCGAAAAGCACGGTGCAGACGCTATCCGTTGGTATTTCTACACAAACTCCGCTCCCTGGCTTCCCAACCGCTTCCACGCAAAGGCAGTTGAAGAAGGTCAGCGCAAGTTTATGGGTACACTCTGGAACACCTACGCTTTCTATATTCTTTATGCAAACATCGATAAGTTTGACCCCACAAAGCACGAGCTTGATTACAGCAAGCTTTCAATTATGGATAAGTGGCTGCTTTCAAAGCTGAATTCTCTTATCAACACAGTTGACGGTTATCTCGGCAACTATGCTATCCCCGAAGCTGCAAGAGCTCTTCAGAGCTTTGTTGACGATATGAGTAACTGGTACGTTCGCAGAGGCAGAGAACGCTTCTGGGCACAGGGTCTTGAGCAGGATAAGATTAACGCTTATATGACCCTTTACACAGCGCTCGAAACAGTCTGCAAGCTTGCCGCTCCCATGATTCCCTTTATGGCAGACGATATCTACCGCAACCTTGTTTGCTCCGTTAACAAGAACGTTCCCGAGAGCATCCACCTTTGCGATTATCCCGTTTCCAACCCCGATTTCATTGACAAAGACCTTGAAGCATCAATGGACGAAGTTCTTGACATCGTTGTTCTCGGCAGAGCCGCAAGAAACGGCGCAAACATCAAGAACAGACAGCCTCTCGGCAAGATTTTCGTAATCGCTCCCAAGGTTCTCGGCAAGGAATATTGCGAAATCATTGAAGACGAGCTCAACATCAAGGAGCTTGACTTCACAAACGATACCTCATCATACGTTTCCTACAGCTTCAAGCCCCAGCTCAAGACTCTCGGTCCGAAGTATGGCAAGATGCTCGGTGCAATCAGAGAATACCTTGCAAACGTTGACGGTTCAGCCGCAAAGGCAGAGCTTGACGAAAAGGGCGCGCTCACCTTCACAGTTGGCGAAAACGAAATCGTTCTTGCTCCCGAAGACCTTCTCATCGGCACAGTTCAGAAAGAAGGCTTCCAGGCTGAAAGCGACAGAGGCATCACCGTTGTGCTTGATACTAACCTCACAGATGCTCTGATTGAAGAAGGCTTTGTAAGAGAGCTTATCTCCAAGATTCAGACAATGCGTAAGGATGCAGGCTTTGAGGTTATGGATACCATCAAAATTTACGTCAGCGGCAACGCAAAGATTGAATCAATCTTTGCCGCTAACAAAGACGGCATCTGCAGCGACGTTCTTGCAACAGACATCATCGCTTCTGCGGGCGGCTCATTCGCAAAAGAATGGGATATCAACGGCGAAAAGGTAACCCTCGGCGTTGAAAAGAACTGAATAAAATAATCAATCCCCGAAGCTTAACCGCTTCGGGGATTTTGCTGTTTAATAAGTTATCTGTAGTTTTGGAGAATATAATTCTGATATTCTTTCAGTTGTACGCCTTGACGTAAGCGGTCTGAACGACAGAGAAATTCAGCATATAAACGCCATAATCAACGATATAAGGAAGTCATAAAACGCAGGAAAATTGCCTGCGTTTTTTCTT
>JAZNDY010000184.1:0-2980 GCA_045588295.1 Acutalibacteraceae bacterium | reverse complement strand
GTCAACGATTTTAACCTCAACCGTTTTTGTTCCGTTTTCAAAAGTCAGGTTAAAGGTTTCGCCCTCTGCAACCTTTTCGCCGTCAACAAACCAACAAATCCTTATGCCGTCAACAGGCTTTTCAACAACTGCAGTGAGTTTAAGCGTTTCGCCGTATTTTATTGTTGCCGTGCCCGGATTGTTTTTGATTGAAACGCGCACAGCCATCAATGCCTGTTCATATTCTTTCTGCGCCTGTTCATCGGCAACGTGCTTATCATATTCAGCCTTGTTACCAAAAATCTTGCCGCATTCGCAGGTGTAATAAAGCTTTTCAAACTCTGCGGTGAAAGTGAGGTTTGCCGCCGGCATATTATCGGGAATTTCTGCAGACCAACCAACAAACCTGTGCTCTGCTTTAACAGGGTCTGCAGGTTTAACGATTGCCTGCTCAAAATCATAGCTTTCAACTGTTTTTTCGCCGTCAACAATCCAGGTTACGGTGAAAGTGCGTTTTGCAAAGGTGGGAATGATTTCTGCAGGCATATCATCGCCCACGGCAACGGGGAATTCAATTTCATTGCCGTTTTCATCAACCCAACCTGTGTGGTAATAACCCTCAGGCTCTGCAGGAGCATCGGGCTGAGCAATTTCTGCGCCGTAAAGATATTCCTTTGTTTCGCTGCCGACGGTAACCGTCAGCTTCACACGGTCAATATATACTTCAAGCTCAAGTGAGCCGTCAGGAGCAACCGTGCCTGTGAGAACGCTCTTTTGTGTGTTGAGAACAAAACCGTTTTCAACAGTATAATCTGCATTTACGGTTGAATCCGTTGTTCCTGTGTAAGTTTTTGTTGTTTTTGAATATTCGCCGTCTGATTTCATAACGTAAGTGCTGACGGTGTAATTGATTCCGCTTGCTGCTTCCCAGATTGCGGCAAAGAATTTGCCCTCAACGCTGTCCATTGAACCCACAGCAGGCGACCAGCCGCCAAAGACGTAACCCTGTTTTGCAGGCACGTCGGGAGCGGTTATCTTTTTGCCGTATTCAACGGCAAAGGTTTTGCTTGCGGAGCCGTCTGACCACGCACCGCCGTTTGCATCAAACACAGCGTTATAGCTGTTGACCGACCAGGTTGCCGCAAACTCAAGGTTTTCGGCAGGCATAACGTCAGGGATTGCAGGCACCCACGCAACAAAGGCGTAACCCGTTTTAACGGGGTCTGCAGGGGCGGTTATTGCCGCGCCCTCTTCAACGTATGTTACGGTTTCAACACCGTCTGCCATCCAGGTGATGCTGTATTCGGCAGGGATAACCTTAACTTTGCATTCAGCTTTAAATCCGCCGTCTGCCGTTGTAGCGGTGATTACGGTTTCGCCAACGGTATATGCCGTTACAAGACCGTTTTGGTTAACGTTTGCAACCACGGTGTTATCAGATGCCCAGATAACCGATTTATTCTGCGCGGTTTCGGGCAAAACGGTTGCTGTTAACTGATATGTATTTTTTCTGATGATTTCGATTTCAGTGTCATTCAGTTCAATGCCCGTAACCGCCTGAACACCGCAGCATCTGAATTCATAGCCGTTTGCATCGGCATATTCTTTTGCATAGCATTCCTCGCTGTCAGAGCAGATATATGCCGCACCTGTTCCGAGAACGTTGGCACCGATTGACGTTACGCTTGCGGGAATATGAACAAATTCAAGAGCCGTGCCTGCAAAAGCATCGGCACCGATTGACGTTACGCTGTCTGAAATTTCAATTTCTTTAAGTGAAGCGCAGTTTTTGAAAGCGGCATCACCGTAGCTTGCCACAGACTCTGCAATATCGGTTTGAGCAAGGTTCGAGCAGCCTCCGAATGCGTTTGCAGAAATATTTGTTACACCGTCTGTTACGGTTAATTTTTTAACGGAATCAGAAAAATCCGCCCAAGGTGCGTTGCCTTCTTCAAAATCAGGCATTGCGCCTTTGCCGAGAATCACAAGCTCTCCGTCTGCATAAAGAACCCAGCGCACACTGCTGCCGCAGTTGCCGTAAGCAAGGATTTCTCTGTCTGCGGTATGCTCACTGCAAACTCTGAATTCAACACCGTTTGCATCGGCATAAGTTTTTGCAAAGCAGTTTTCCGCTTCAGAGCAGATATAAACGCCGTCAGCAACAACGCTCTCCCCTATCGCTTCAACAGAAGCAGGGATGTGAACGTATTCGAGAGCCGCGCACATAAAGAACGCGCCGTCAGCAAGAGCATTAACACCGTCTGCCAAAACAACACCTTTGAGATTATCGGCGTTGGCAAATGCATCGGCAGCAATTTCCGTTACGGTTGAGGGCACGGAATATTCTTCAGCCGCGTTACCTGCAGGATAAAGAATAAGCTGTGTCTGATTCTTATTGAGAAGCGCTCCGCTCGCATCGTTGGAATATTTTGCGTTTTCGCCTGAAACAAGAATGTTTTCAAGACCGCAGTTGAAGAAAGCACCGCCAAGAGCTTCAACGCTCTGAGGGATATAAACAGTTTTAAGGTCTGCGCAGTTTTCAAATGCGTTTGCCGCAACTGCGGTTACGGTTTCGGGGATTGCATAGGCTGAGCCGTTATTGCCGCAGGGATATTTGATAAGCTCGGTTTTGTTTTTATCAAAAAGAACGCCGTTTGCGTCGTTTGAATAGCTTGTATTGAGAGGGTCAACCTCAAAAGCAGCCAAGCTGAAGCACCAACCGAAAGCATCCGCACCGATTGAAGTTACGCAGGCAGGTACGGTTACGGTATTAAGTCCGCTGTAATAAAATGCACGGCTGCCGATTGAAACAAGGGCAGAGGGCAAAGCAACAGCTTCAAGTTTTTCGCAGTCACGGAAAGCGTTGTTGCCGATTTTCTGCATACCGTCAGGCAAAGTAACCGTTGCAAGGTTGGAGCAATCATAGAAGAGGTTATCACCCAAAGCTGTTATACTGTCAGCAATGCTGACTGCTTTAACATAATTGCGCTCGGCATACCAC
>JAZNDY010000183.1:0-9337 GCA_045588295.1 Acutalibacteraceae bacterium | reverse complement strand
CACAGATTATCCAGAACCCCAACGATACGGCAAACGTTCTTCACACAAGACAGCGCCTTATCGCTGCTGAGGTTAAGGATATTCCTGCAATGGGTTACAAGACCTTCAAGATGCGTCCCACATATAACGTGAGAGCAACAACTCCCGTTACACTTCTCAAGACAAACCAGGTTATGGAAAACGAATACCTTCGCGTTTCATTCAACAGCAACGGTACTTACAACGTTCTTGACAAAGAAAACGGCAAGTCATACGAAAGTCTCGGTTTCTTCAAAGACGGCGGCGAAATCGGCAACCCCTGGGAGCACTTTGTTCCTGAATTCAACGAAATTTTCACAACTCTCGGTGAAAAGGCAACAATCACTCTGCTCCGTGACGGTGAATTCGAAACAGCATACAAAATTTCAATGCGCTGGATGCTGCCCGAAAAGCGTTCTGCTGACGAAAAATCAAGAAGCATCCACAAGCTTCCCGTTGACATCGACAGCGTTGTTACACTCCGCAAGGGTGCAAGATACGTTGAGATTGAAACAACAATCAACAACCGCTGTGAAGACCACTATCTTCAGGTTGCGTTCCCCACAAACATCAAGAGCGAATTCTCATATGCACAGGGTCAGTTTGACGTTGTTAAGCGCCCCGTTGCTCTGCCTGATTACTCACTCTATGATGAAATCCCGATGACAGAGCATCCCATGAACTCATTCGTTGACCTCACAGACGGTAAGGTTGGCGCAGCGCTTCTCAACACAGGTCTCAAGGCTTATGAAGCAGCAGACGATGAGTGCAACACACTTTATCTTTCACTTATCCGTGCATATCCGCTTCGCATCTGCGTAACTTCAGATATGCAGAATTACAGCGACTGGGATAAGGGCTCACAGTGCATCGGTGTTAACACATTCCGCTATGCATTTATGCCCCATAAGGGCGACTGGGAAGAAGGCAACGTATGGCAGGAGAGCGAGCGTTTCAACCTCTACTGCACAGCCGCTCAGATTGCTCCCACAGCACACGGCAAGAATCCTCTTACACACTCATTCATCGAGCTCAAGGACGAATGCCTCAACATCAGCGGTATCAAGAAGAGCGAAGACGGCGAAGGCTATATCGTTAGACTCTTCAACCCCTCAGACAAGGCTGTCAAGACAGCTATCCGTCTTAACGGCGGTATTGCTCCCATTGAAAAGCCGCAGTCACCCGTTGAAAGACAGATGGCTGAGTTTGAGCTTCCCGCATACTCAGGCAAAAAGTGGAAAGAAGTTAAGCTCGTTACTCTTGAAGAGCTTGATTCTGCTCCCCTCACCGTTGATGCAGACGGCTTTGCAGAGTTTGAAATCACAGGCAAAAAAATTCTCACAATCAAATTTGTTGGCTAAAAAATATCTGCCGGAGATTAATTTCTCCGGCAGTTTTCTTTTTAAAAGTTCTTGTTGTTGTACAGAATATGGTTTATAATAACATCATAAACTCAAGGGAGATGGTTTTATGGCAAAATCCGCTAACCAGAAACTCAAGCTTCTTTACCTTTTGCGTTACCTTATGCAGCATTCAGATGAAAAGCACCCTGTCAGCATGGCGCAGATTATTGAGGAGCTTGCAAGAAACGGCATTTCCGCAGAGCGCAAAAGCATTTATGATGACGTTGAGTCACTCCGCCTTTTCGGCATTGATATTGTTCAACTCAAAGGCAAAAACGGCGGATATTATATCGGCGAGCGTGATTTTGAGCTGCCCGAATTAAAGCTGCTTGTGGACAGCGTGCAATCATCAAAATTCATAACGCAGGATAAAACCTTCAAGCTTATCAAAAAAATTGAAAACCTTGCAAGCGCTTATGACGGTCAGCTTTTACAGCGTCAGGTTTACGTTACAAACCGTGTTAAAAGCATGAACGAGAGCATTTATTACGCAGTTGACGTTATATCAGACGCAATAACACAAAACAAAAAAATCAGATATCAGTATTTTGAATATAACGTTGCAAAAGAACGCGTTTTGCGCCACAACGGAGCATTTTATGAGGTCAGCCCGTTTGCCCTTATCTGGGACGATGAAAACTATTATATGCTTGCGTGGGATTCCGCCGCCGAAAAGATGAAGCATTACAGAGTTGACAAGATGCAAAAGGTTTCTCTCGCCGATGATGAGCGTGACGGAATAAAGGAATTTGAAAAGGTTGATATGTCGGCTTATACCAAAACTGTTTTCGGTATGTTTGGCGGCAACGAACAAAAAGTCAAGCTCCGTTTCACAAACCATCTCGTAGGTGCCGTGCTTGACCGATTCGGCAGAGATGCGATTATCATCAAAGACGGTGAGGAGCACTTCACCGTAACGGTCAGCGTTGTTGTGAGTCCGCAGTTTTTCGGCTGGGTTTTCGGCTTCGGCAAAGAGATTGAAATTATCTCGCCCGAAAACGTTCGCACCGAAATGAAAAAACAGGCAGAAGAAATCTGCAGAAATTATTAAGACGTAAAATATGATAACGTTTTGTGTCTTGCTTTTCGGTCTGTATTTTTTATTGACCGTTATGTGAGAATAAAAAAACACCCTGCAACGCAATGTTGCAGGGCTTTTTTTATATTGAATTATTCGATGCGATTATGACCTTTTCGGCTATCGCTTCAAGCTGTGAAATCGTTTCAAGCGAGCCGATTTCCTGCCTCAATGCCGCCGCACCTCTGATGCCTTTGATATACCATGCGGCGTGCTTCCTTGCTTCACGCATACCAACGTAATCACCCTTGTTTTCGCAAAGCTGTTTTATATGGCTGAGCATAATCGCCATTCTCTCCTCAATCGGAGGTTCAGGCAGAATGATTCCCTTATCAAAATATTCATTTATCTGCTTAAAAAGCCACGGGGCACCGAGCGCACCTCTGCCGACCATTATGAAATCGCAACCCGTGGTTTTGAACATATTCTCTGCAGAAAGAGCGTCAACGATATCGCCGTTGCCGATAACGGGCACGCTGACAGCTTCTTTGACCTGCTTTATAATATCAAGATTAACAGGCGGTGCATACATCTGCTTTCTTGTTCTGCCGTGAACGGTTATTGCCGCCGCACCCGCTTTTTCAAGAAGAGTTGCCATATGAACGGCATTGATGTTATCTTCATCCCAGCCTGCTCGGATTTTGACTGTGACGGGAATATCAACCGCCTGAGCAACATTTTCTGTTATTCTTGCAGCAAGGTCAGGGTCTTTCATCAAAGCGCTTCCGCCGCCGTTGCCTGCAATTTTTGGCGCAGGGCAACCCATATTGATATCAATCACGGGGCAACCTGTTGCCGCCGCTTTTTTTGCCGCCTGAGCCATTGTTTCAGGCTCGCAACCGAAAATCTGCACAGCCGCTGCTTTTTCTGTTTCACCAAGCTGCATAAGGCTGTCCGACTTTCTGTCGTGCATCGTAAGCCCCTTTGAGCTGACCATTTCGCTCACAACGTAAGCCGCACCGAATTCGATGCAAAGCTCACGGAAAGCTCTGTCCGCAACGCCTGCCATAGGCGCAAGAGCGGCATATCCTTTTATTTCAAAATCACCTATTTTCATCTGATTCTCCAAAAATTAAACGCCGAAATATCTGGCAGCGTTTTCTTCATTCAACAGCTCAATTCTGCCCGTGTTGTTATCTGAAGCAAACGCTACGGCATTGTTAAGCACGGTTTCGTTTTTGCTGTAAACGGCAAACTGCCAGGTGTCAGCCACAAAAACAACGGTTTCACAGTTGCTTTCAAGATACCTGTGAAATGAACTGTCTAATTCTTCAATATCATTTTTATTTTTATATCCCTCAAGGCCAATCAAAATCATCATAACTTCACAGTCAAGCTCTTTTAATATTTCTTCACTGCTTTTGATTTGTTTCTTAACAAGAATATTCTGCAAATCTGCACAATTGTAAAAATCCGATTCATCTATTTTCCAGGCATATTTTTCCGTATCAACAGCTTTCAAAAGCTCTTTAAATTTTCTTGATGAAGTCGGATAGTCTTTTTCGACATAAAACATTACTCCGAAAATCACAAAGCCACCTCATTTTCTTGAAAACGTGACGGACAACCCGTCACCTGCGATGATTTCTGCACCTGTTATTTTATATGTTATCATTTAATTAAATTATTTTCAAGAATTTTCATAAAATTGCTGAAATTTACAAAATATATGTTATAATATAAGATGGTTTAGATTGGACTTTCAAACGAGGTGATTTTTGATGAAACTTCTTGCCATTGACGGCAACAGCATCCTTAACAGAGCTTTTTACGGAATAAAGCTTCTGACCACCAAGGACGGCAAACAGTTCACAAACGGAATTTACGGATTCCTTACCATACTTTTAAGGCTCACCGATGAGGTTAAACCCGATTCGGTTGCAATCGCATTTGACGTTAAAGCTCCCACATTCCGCCACAAAATGTATGACGGATACAAGGCTAACCGCAAGGGTATGCCGCCCGAGCTTGCACAGCAGCTTCAGCCGCTCAAAGATTTGCTCTCTGCTATGGGTTATAAAATCCTTGAAGCCCCCGGCTGGGAAGCAGACGATATTCTCGGCACGCTTGCAGGTGCTTGCGGCGAAGGCGATTTTTGCTATATCGCAACAGGCGACAGGGATTCGCTCCAGCTTGTCAGGGATAACGTTAACGTTTTGCTTGCTTCAACAAAAATGGGCAGACCGCAGAGCGTTTGCTATGACAGAGAAAAAATAAAAGAAGAATACCTTGTTGACGCTGAAAAAATGGTTGATATCAAGGCTCTTATGGGTGACACTTCCGACTGCATCCCCGGCGTTGCAGGCATCGGCCAGAAAACCGCGCAGGACCTTGTAAGCCGTTTCGGCTCAATTGACGAAATCTATGAAAAGCTTGAAACGCTTGACATCAAAAAAGGCGTTCACGATAAGCTTGCAAACGATAAGGATATGGCTTATCTCAGCCGTGAGCTTGGCACAATCCGCAGAGATGCGCCCGTTGAAAAGGATTATAAATTCTATATTCCCGAAGCAGTTGACAGCTTCAGGGTAACGGGTATGCTCGCACAGCTTGAGATGTTTAAGATGATTGAGCGCCTTGACCTCAAGGCTCCCGAAAAGCCTGTTGAAAGCGAATCCGCCCCCGAAATCCGCACAGATTGCTATGAGCAGGAGGATTTGAAATACCTCTATAACAAGCTCAGAAAAGACGGCGAAGCATATTTTGTTTTTGACAGCGGCATCTTTTATTTCAAGGCTGACAACGGAGTTGCCGAGGTTGTGCCGATGAATGCAGGCTACGTTGAATTCTGCACGGAATTTCTTTTTAACAAAGACATCAAAAAATACACATATAATGCAAAGGCACTCTACGCCTTCTTCTATGATTACGGCAACGACATTGAGGTTAACAACATCTGCGGCGACGCAATGCTTTCGGCTTATCTCATCAACCCGTCATCCGGTGCATATGACCTTAAGCGAATCATTGCCGAATATGCAAATGCAGAGTTTGCTGAGGGCGACGAAACAGCTTTTTACACAGCATACCTGCCCACGGCTTTTGAAAAGCTGAACGCTCTTATTGAAGAGCACAACCAGACAAAGCTTCTTGACGAAATTGAGCTTCCGCTTTCAAAGGTGCTTGCATCAATGGAAAAAGAAGGTTTTCTTGTTGATGCAAAAGGCATCAGGGATTTCGGCATTATGCTTCAGGGCAGAATCGAAGGTCTTGTCAGTGATATCTATGCCGAAGCAGACTATGAATTCAACCTCAACTCTCCCAAACAGCTTGGCGAAGCTCTTTTTGAAAAGATGGGCTTGCCTGCAAAGAAAAAAACAAAGAGCGGATATTCCACAAGCGCAGACGTGCTTGAAGGTCTTGCCGAGGATTATCCGATTGTTGCAAAAATTCTTGAATACAGAACTCTTGCAAAGCTTAAATCAACCTATTGCGACGGTTTGCTCAAGGTTATCTGCGATGACGGCAGAATCCGTTCAACCCTTAACCAGACTGAAACAAGAACGGGCAGAATTTCATCAACAGAACCCAATCTGCAGAATATTCCCGTGCGAAACGAGCTTGGCAGAGAGATGAGAAAATTCTTTAAAGCCCGTGACGGTTGGACGCTTATTGACGCCGACTATTCGCAGATTGAACTGCGCGTGCTTGCCCACGTTGCTAACGATGAAAATATGCTGAACGCATTCAATAACGGCGACGATATCCACGCAATCACAGCTTCGCAGGTGTTCAATATGCCGCTGATGATGGTCACTCCCCTTATGCGAAGCAGAGCAAAAGCGGTTAACTTCGGCATTGTTTACGGCATCGGCGCATTCTCGCTGGCAAAGGATATCGGCGTTTCAAGAGCCGAGGCAGACAGCTATATCAAAGGTTACCTTGCCAACTTCAGCGGCGTAAGCAGATATATGAAGGACGTTGTTGAAAAGGCAAAAGAAAACGGTTACGTTGAAACCGTTTTTGCAAGAAGACGTTATCTGCCTGAATTAAGTTCATCAAATGCTATGATGCGCGCTTTCGGTGAAAGAGTTGCGCTGAATATGCCTATTCAGGGCACGGCGGCAGATATTATCAAAATTGCGATGATACGAGTCTGGCAAAAACTCAACGAACAGCACCTGCGCGCAAGGCTGATTATGCAGGTGCACGACGAATTGATTGTTGAAGCGCCCGAAGAAGAAGCAAACGCAGTTGCACAAATTGTTAAGCAGGAAATGGAAAACGCTGTTAAAATGAACGTTTCAATGCAGGCAGACATCGGCATTGGCAAAACGTGGTTTGACGCGAAATAATTAAGGATAATGAATATTTTATTTGTATGCACAGGCAACACCTGCCGCAGTCCGATGGCTGAAGGCATATTCAAAAAAATTGTTGCCGATAAAAACTTAAAAGATATAAACGTTTCAAGTGCAGGTCTTTTTGCAATGACGGGCGATGAAGCTTGCGAAAATGCCGTTAAGGCGGCTGAACGTTTCGGATGTGACATTTCTGCCCACAGAGCAAGGCGCATAACGTCTTACGTGCTTGACGAAACGGACAGATTCGTCTGTATGACCCGTGAACACGCCGCAAGCCTTGCGCTGTATGTGCCGAAAGAAAAAATCACCGTTCTCGCTTCAGGCATCCCCGACCCGTTCGGCGGAAGCCTTGAAACTTATATGATTTGCGCAAACAGCATCAAAACTGCTTTGATTGAGCAGTTTGAGGAAATTGTTGCGGAGGTAGCGGAATGAATTACACCGTCACCCCAATGGCTGCAGAGCACATTGCCGCCATTGCACAGCTTGAAAAAGAGTGCTTTGCCGAGCCGTGGAGCGAAAACGCTCTTGCAGAAGAGCTCATAAACCAGGATTCACATTTTCTTGTTGCATTGTATGCTGACGAAATTGCCGGCTATATCGGAGTGCAGGAAATCTGCGGCGAAGCATATATAACCAACGTTGCGGTTTTTGCAAACCACCGCAAAAACGGCGTGGGCAGACTGCTTTTAAAAACCGCACAAAACGGTGCAAGAGCAAGAAAGTGCGAATTCATTACTCTTGAAGTCAGAGTCAGTAATATCCCAGCCATTTCGCTTTATGAATCTGAAGGATACGAGAAAGTCGGTTTAAGAAAGAATTTTTACACTTCGCCCGTTGAAGACGGAGCTATCTATACCAAATATTTTAACAAAGAGGTATCGCAATGAAAATACTTGCTATTGAATCATCCTGTGATGAAACCGCCGCAGCCGTTGTTGAAGACGGCAGAAAGGTGCTCTCAAGCGTTATTGCTTCACAGGTAAAAGAACATATAGTTTACGGCGGAGTTGTGCCTGAAATAGCATCAAGAATGCACACGCAGGCAATATCGGGCGTGGTTGCAAAAGCTCTTGAGGATGCAGACGCAACATACGCCGATCTTGACGCAATTGCAGTTACCTATGCGCCCGGTCTTATCGGTGCGCTGCTTGTGGGCGTTAACTTTGCAAAGGGTCTGTCTTATTCAACAGGTCTGCCGCTTGTGCCCGTTCACCATCTGCGCTCGCACATTGCCGCAAACTACATTACTCAGCCTGAACTTGAGCCGCCCTTCCTTTGCCTTGTTGTTTCAGGCGGCCACAGCCATATTGTGGCAGTAAACAGCTACACCGATTTCACCATAATCGGCAGAACGCGTGATGATGCCGCCGGTGAATGCATGGATAAGGCGGCAAGAGCAATGGGTCTGCCCTACCCCGGCGGCGTTAACCTTGACAGAATCAGCGTTGACGGTGACCCCTCTGCTTATAAGCTCCCCAGACCCCACGTTGACGGCAGTGAATATGATTTCAGCTTTTCGGGTCTTAAAACCGCGGTTGTTAACACAATCCATAACGCAAAACAAAAGGGTCTTGAAATCAGCATCCCCGACCTCGGTGCCGCTTGCATTGAAACGGTTGCGGACTGCCTTGTTAAAAACACCGTTAAAGCGGCTGAAGAATACGGCTTCAAAAAGATTGCGCTTGCAGGCGGCGTTTCTGCAAACTCACGCCTGAGAGCAAGAATGAAAGCCGTTTGCGAAGAAAAAGGCTGGGAGCTTTATATGCCTGAGCTTTCGCTCTGCGGCGACAATGCGGCTATGGTTGGCGCACAGGGATATTATGAATATCTTAAAGGCAATTTTGCAGAGCTTGACCTTAACGCTTATGCAACAATGCCGATTGATGAATAATACCATATATTTTAAATATAACGGCCAGCAACTTTTTATATATCTTGCCATATTGACTTTTATTTTTATTTTGATATAATTAAAATGGGTTAAGTTGGAAATGCTATTAATATGATTTTGTGACAATTCACAAAAACAGTTTCCGATTTTTAATTTTGTTAATTTTTAGTTGGTTTTCCACAAACGAAAGGAGAAGAAAACATGACATCAAATAAGAGCGTACTTTCCTGGATTCAGGAAAAAGTTGAACTCGTTAAGCCTGACAATATTGTTTGGATTGACGGCAGCGAAGAACAGCTTGAAGCCCTCCGCGCAGAAGCTTGCGCAACAGGTGAAATGATCAAGCTCAACGAAGAACTCCTTCCCGGCTGCTATCTTCACAGAACAGCAGTTAACGACGTTGCCAGAGTTGAAGGCAGAACTTTCATCTGCGCACCCACAAAAGAAGAAGCAGGCCCCACAAACAACTGGATGGATCCCGCTGAAGCTTATGAAATGCTTTACGGTATTGCTAAGGACAGCTACAAGGGCAGAACAATGTATGTAATTCCTTACTCCATGGGTCCCGTAGGTTCCAAGTTTTCAAAGGCAGGTATTGAGCTTACCGACTCAATCTATGTTGTTCTCAATATGGCAATTA
>JAZNDY010000182.1:0-3522 GCA_045588295.1 Acutalibacteraceae bacterium | reverse complement strand
AGAACACGTAATTGGTATGTCAGAAGGATGGTAAAATAAGTGATATTAAGAATTTTCGGGCACGATTTTCATTATGAATGCGAAAACCTGTGCAGGGTTTATTTCCCTAACGAAAAAATTAATATAGTTTACGATAACAGCGGTGAGGACGCAAACGAGGTTATCACACGCTGTGAACCCGTTGACGGCGGCAACAGGCTGTTTGTTACGGTTAAGCTTGACGGTGCAGAAAAATCGCTTGAAGCAACGGTTGTTGCCGAAGCTGAAAAACTGCGCGATAATAGCGAGCTGAAAACAGCACAGCTTATTTTTGAGATTATGAGCGAGCTGACGGGTTACACTCCGCCCTGGGGTGTGCTCACGGGTGTTCGCCCCTCAAAGCTGATGCTCAGGCTGATTGCCGATATGGGTGAAGAAGCCGCAACGGATTATTTCAGAAACGGACTGCTTGTAAGTGACGAAAAAACGTTTCTTGCCAAAACCGTTGCAAGGGCAGAGGAGGAGATAGTTAACCTCTCTGACGAAAAGTCGTTCAGCCTTTACGTTTCAATTCCGTTTTGCCCCACAAGGTGCAGCTATTGCTCGTTTGTTTCGCATTCAATTGCAAACTCAAACGCCAAAAAGCTTGTGCCTGATTATCTTGATAAGCTTAACGAAGAAATTGCGCTTACGGGCGAAATTGCATCAAAGCTCGGCTTAAGGCTTGAGAGCGTTTATTTCGGCGGCGGCACACCGGGTGTGCTTGAAGCGCCGCAGATGGACAGGCTTCTGACAACGGTTGAGCAAAGCTTTGACCTCTCACACGTGCGTGAATACACGGTTGAAGCAGGCAGACCTGACACAATAACACCTGAAAAGTTAAGGGTTCTCAAGCTTCATAACGTTGGCAGAATCAGCATCAATCCGCAGACGTTCAACCAGCAGACGCTTGATTTAATCGGCAGAAACCACAGCGTTGAACAGGCTCTCAAGGCTTACCGCCTTGCAAAAACTTACGGCTTCAAGAGCATAAATATGGATCTGATTGCAGGTCTGCCCGATGAAACGTTTGAGGATTTTGCCGCAAGCCTTGACACGGCGCTTGCTCTTGCGCCTGAAAACATAACCGTTCACACCCTTGCCCTTAAGCGTTCGTCAGAACTTAACGCTTCGGGTGCAGGCGTTGCAAGCGGTAACACGGCAAAAAAGATGCTTGAATATGCTTCGTCTGCTCTCAAAGGCAGGGGATATGCTCCGTATTATATGTACCGCCAGAGCAAATGTGTCGGCAACCTTGAAAACGTCGGCTGGTGCCTTGAGGGGCACGAATGCCTTTATAACGTTTTTATGATGGAAGAATGCCACACCGTTCTTGCCGTTGGCGCAGGCGCAGTCACAAAGCTGCGTGAGCCGCACGGCACAAACATTGAGCGCATTTTCAATTTTAAATATCCGTATGAATATATTTCGGGTTTTGACAAAATAACGGAGCGCAAAAACGGTATATTGACCTTTTATTCGGAATATTAATTTTATAATTATGTTATAATTATTTTTCTGCTTTTGCAGAATCGGTTAACAAAAAGGAGAGTGAGCCCTGTGGCTAAAGAAAAAAAGCAAACGGTGCTTAACGGCGCAATTGTGCTTATTGCCGGCGTGTTGCTTGTTAAGGTTATCGGCGTGCTGTTTAAAATTCCGCTGACTGATATTATCGGCTCTGTCGGCAGAGGTTATTTCAGCTCTGCTTATGAGGTTTATACTCCCATTTTTGCAATTTCAATGGCAGGTTTGCCCGTTGCTGTTTCAAGAATGGTTGCCGAAAGCGTTGCTCTGAATAAATTCAGAGAAGCAAGGCGGGTGTTCAAGGTTTCACAGCGCATCTTCCTTGCTGTCGGCATTGCAGGCACTGCCGTGCTTCTTGCCGCCGCTTATCCTTACACTCATTTTGTGCCCGGCGTCAGCTCAAAGAGCCTGCCTGCCGTGCTCTGCGTTGCTCCGTCAATTTTCTTCTGCTGCTATATGTCGGCTTACAGAGGATATTACGAGGGTCTGCGCAATATGACTCCCACCGCAATCTCGCAGGTTATTGAAGCTCTCGGCAAGCTCCTTATCGGCCTTGCTCTTGCAAAGGTTATTTATTCAACGGGTATGAGCCAGTATGCCGCAAACGCAGTTGTTTTCGGCACTGAAGTTGCAAGCGAGCAGGAGGCGGTGAGCATCGTCAGCCCCCTTGCCGCGGCAGGTGCTGTGCTCGGCGTTACCTGCGGCTCAATCCTCAGCAACGTTTTCCTGATGATTTATTATAAAATCAAGGGTGACGGCTTCACGAGGGTTCAGCTCACTAATTCGCCCAAATCGGCTGAAGGCAGCGTGCTTGCAAAGAATATGATTAAGCTTGCAATTCCGCTTGTTATCAGCGCGCTCATACTTAACATCACAAACCTGATTGACACAATCACCATTCAGGCAAGGCTTGCATCAGCGATTGAAAACGATTTTCAGACCGTTTACGAGATGCACAAGGTTGCTATGGATGAAGCAATTATGCTCTCGCGCCTTGATGCGGATAACCGCACGGAGGTTGTTAAATACCTCTGGGGTGCATACGGTGCGGCGCTTGACTTCAGAAACCTTGTTCCGCAGATTACCGTTCAGCTTGGCGTAAGCGCTCTGCCTGCTCTTGCCGCCGCCTGGGCAGTTAAAGATAAAAAAGGCATTGTTTCCACAATTGAAACAGTTATCCGCATAGGTATGCTTATTGCTTTGCCTGCAGGTATCGGTATGGCATCGCTTGCCGAACCCATTCTTACCGTCATCTACGGCAGAGGCAATTTCTCAGACACAATCCCCGTTGTTGTTCCCATTCTGACGGCTTACGGCCTTGCAACCTGCATTATGGCGGTTTCAACACCCATCACCAATATGCTTCAGGCAATCGGCAGAACGGATATCCCCGTTAAGTCGGTTATCGTTGGTGCAATCTGCAAGCTTGTTTGCAACTTCGTGCTTGTCGGCATCCCCGGCATCAACGTTTACGGTGCGGTTATCGGCACAATCCTTTTCTACGTTGTTATTGTTTCAATCAACCTTATCTCGCTTATCAAGGTTGCCAAGGTTAAGGTTAACTGGGTTTCGGTTTTTGTTAAACCCTTGCTTTGCGCCGTTCTTTGCGGCATAACGGCTTTTGCGGCAAATGCTGTTATAAACAAGATTTTCCCCTCCGACCCGTCAGAAAGCATTCTTAATATGGGTACGGTTGCTATGGTTGTTGCCGTTGGCCTTGCAGTTGTTGTTTACGTGATTTCTCTGCTTGTTTTCAAGGCTCTTGCAAAAGAGGACGTTGAAAGCCTGCCCAAGGGAGAAAAAATTGCAAAACTACTTGCAAAATTCAAGCTTTTGGGTTAAAATATGTAAAGTTATTTTTTGGAGAAGAAAAATAATGGTTGATTTTAAGCAAAAAGAATGTTATAATATTGAAGATTTAGTTGAGATTATCCGTCTTTTGCGTGCGCCCGGCGGTTGCCAAGTCGGAGGCCAAGCGGT
>JAZNDY010000181.1:0-2695 GCA_045588295.1 Acutalibacteraceae bacterium | reverse complement strand
CGAGAAAAACGCAATACTCGCTCTTGACAACACAAGACCGATTCACTACGAGGGCGATTTCGATTTCAGAAAGAGTGATTTCATAAGCAGAATGTATCCTGTTGAGAGTGTTGTTGAAAAAATGCGCCATAAAATTGCGCTCACTCCCACGCTTTATGATAACGTTGCAAACGCTCTTGCGGCAGATAACAAGCCTGTGCCCGCAGAGATTTATGAAACTCACCCCGTAATGTATTGTGAGTTTGCTCACGCAATGGAAAACAGCCTGGGCAACTTCAAGGAATACGTTGACGATTTTGAGAAATATGAGCATATGTGCGGCGGTTTTATCTGGGACTATGTTGACCAGTCACTCCGCAAGGTTGAAAACGGCAAAGAAAAATGGCTTTACGGCGGTGATTTTGACGAGGGCAACACCAGCTTCTATTTCTGTGCAAACGGTATTATTACTGCAGACAGAATGCCTCAGCCTTCATATTTTGAAGTTAAAAAAGTATATTCAAACCTTGAGCTTGTTGATGCGGATTGCAGAAACGGCAAGGTTATAATCAAAAACAAGAATCTCTTTATTTCCACAAAGGATTACAGATTTGAGTGGGCTCTCACCGTTAACGGTGAAGCGGTCAAAAACGGCGTTGTTGATAACGTTATTGTTGAGCCGCTGACCGAAAAAGAAATTCAGCTTCCCGTGAACCTTGCGGATTACCCTGACGGAGAGGTTATTCTGACCGTTGCATTTGTGCTTGCGGTTGATAAGCTCTGGGCAAAAGCAGGCTTTGAGCACAACTTCGGACAGCTTGTGCTTCGCGAAGCAGTTGCGGCAAAACGCAGACCTGCCTGCGGTGAGCTTAAGTTTGCGCAAATCGGCAATTCGGTTAAAATCAAGGGTGAAGCCTTTAGTGCTGAAATCAGAAGCGGTGCGCTTGCTTCGCTTAAATACGGCGAAAAAGAAGTGATTGATGCTTCTTCTCCTCTTCGCCCCGACTTTTTCAGAGCTCCCACGGATAACGACAGAGGTTATCTTAACTTTGTTCCTTTCCTCAGCGGCATTCATCCCATTTATCAGTGGAAGCGTTCAACGGAGCAGACTGTTGCTTATTCCGTTAATACAAAATCAACCTCTTCGGGTGTTGAGGTAAGCGTTAACTGGACGGCGCCCTTTGTGGCAGGTGTTTCAACCGTTTATCTTTTCTCACCTGCAGGCGAGGTGACCGTGAGCCACAGCGCAATCGGTCTTGCTCTGCCTATGCTCAAAGTGGGTGTGCGCGCAGGTATCAGCCGTGAGCTTGAAAACGTTGAGTGGTATGGCAGAGGTCCGCACGAAACATATTGTGACCGCAAAACGGGTGCAAAAATTGCCCGCTACGCAATGAGCGTTGCCGAGCTTGAACACAGATATATGAGACCGCAGGAAAACGGCCACCGCACAGACGTCAGAAGCCTCTGCGTGAGCGACGGCTCGGGCTTTGGAATTGTGATTGATTCAATGGACGTGCCTTTTGGTTTCAACCTTGGCTATTACAACCCCGAAAAGCTTGATAAGGCAAAGCATCTGTTTGAACTTGAAAAGGATAACTGCATCACTCTTTGCCTTGATGCGGCTATGAGAGGCGTTGGCGGCGATATGCCCGGTTGCGCATATCTGCACAAGCCTTACAAGCTCAAGGGCGGCAAAAAATACAGCTTTACATTCAGAATTTCAAAGAAATAATATGAACAAAACTAACGTTATGAGGCTGCTTGAGGCGGCAAAAATACCCTATGATTTGCTCGAATATGAGGTTGATGAAAATGACCTTTCGGGCGAAAGCACCGCAAGAAAAACGGGCAAGGATGCCTCGCAGGTGTTCAAAACTCTTGTTTTCAGCGGTGAAAAAAACGGCTTCGGTGTGTGCTGTATTCCTGCGTGCGATGAGCTTGATTTAAAGAAAACGGCAAAAGCCTTTGGCGAAAAGAAGGTTGAAATGCTTCACGTTAAAGATTTGCTCAAAGTGACGGGATATATCAGAGGCGGTTGCTCGCCGATAGGGATGAAAAAACAGTTTCCCACGGTGATTGATGAAACAGCCTGCCTGTTTGATAAAATTTACGTCAGCGCAGGTGTAAGAGGAGCGATGCTCGGCATTGAGCCGGCGGCTCTTGCCGGATATATCGGCGCAAAAACGGTTGACGTGACCGTATAAAAAGCAAAAGCGTACCGCAAAAAACGGTACGCTTTGTTGTTATTTCTTTTTGATTCTTGCCCAGTATTCTCTTGCTGCCTGCTCGTTTTTGTTGTCACCGAAATCGTAATAACGGCGGTTTTTGATGGCGTCAGGCAGATATTGCTGGTCAACCCAGTGATGCTCAAAATCATGGGCATATTTATAAAACTGACCTTTGTTCGGGTTATCTGCACCGTCATAATGCATATTCTGAAGCTGACGCGGCACAGGTCCCGTTTTGCCTGCTGAAACGTCCTGCATTGCGGCGTTGATTGCGTTATAAGCTGAGTTTGATTTGGGGCTTGTTGCAACAAGCACAACGGCATCGGCAAGCGGAATTCTTGCCTCAGGCAGACCGAGCATCATTGCGGAATCGACAGCGGCTTTGACAATCGGGATTATCTGAGGATAGGCAAGTCCCACATCCTCGCAGGCACATACCATAAGCCTTCTGCAGGCAGATGGCAGGTCTCCTGCGTGGAGAAGCCTTG
>JAZNDY010000180.1:0-5612 GCA_045588295.1 Acutalibacteraceae bacterium | reverse complement strand
CGCAACGCAGAAGAAGATAAGCTGCCTTATGCCGATGTGCTTTATGTAGTCAACGCTTTTCTTAAGCTGTACTTTGACCTGATCGCGGCCCTTGTCCTTCTGCCGGGCAGCAGATGCAGAGGCAGCCCTCCCCTTCGCCGGGGAAGACTTCCCCTTTGAGGCGGCCTTGCCCTTCGCCGGAGACTTACCCTTTGTGGCGGGGCGCTTTTCGCCCGTGGCGGGCTTTTTCTTTACAGGCGGCTGCGCGGAAGCTGCACTCACCTGCCTGACCGCGGGTGCATTAGCAGCGGGCACAGCATGGGCGGCCGGTTCAGCGAGCTGCACATTGTCAGCGTCGTCAGCAGGTACCGCGACTTCTGTCGGGGCGGGCGATGCGTCAGCATCGGCTTGGGCCCGCGGGGGCAAAGCTACCTCATCAGCTGCCGCTTCGGCCGCTTCGGCCCCTTCGGGCTTATCCGGCTGCACACCAGCTACCGGGACGGGGACAGGGACAACGATGTCCTCATCCTCTTCAAATATCTGGCTTTCGCCGCATTTATGACAGAAGAGCTGATTGTCTTCAAGTTTTGTTCCACAGTACGGACAGTACAAAATACGTGCCTCCGTTCGATACGCCCGTCAATGGGCATACCAAGAGTGATTATAACATTCAATTTACAACAATTTGGGCTGTTTGTCAATCTGAATAGGCTGTTATGTTGTGGCAAACTGGCAAAAATGCATAAATTTTTGCCTTGTTATTGATTTTTTAACAGAAAAATATCATAGAAAAATTTATTGAACAGACCGAAAGCAATATCGCACACGAAACGGAAATCGTTGAAAAACTTAAGGATATTTCGTTTGATGAAGAAATAACACTTGAAAAAATCTGCAGTTCACTCTCCGAAACGGTTGAAGAAAAGCAGATGCCGAGTGAGGATATAAAGCTGACGGCAGCAGAGAAAATACTGAAAATAATCGCGATAATTATTGCGTGTTCTTTGTTTGCTGATGCGGCTTGGTGGATGGTTGGGTTGGGTCACGATATTTTCGATGTGCGTTATATAAAACTGACTGATGACCCGGGAAACATTATATTGTCTTCGTTTTATCTCGGCTGGGTTGTTGTTGCGATATTGTCGATAGCTGTCATTTTCAGAAATATCGGAAAAGGATTCAAACGAAGAACAAAAGGCTCAAATGCCGCACTGCTTATCCCTTCTGCCGTAGGAGCAGTTATAATGTTACCGGTTTCGCTTTTTCTTGCTTTCTGTACGGTTACACCGTTTTGTTCTCAAACAACTGACCCTGATAATTATTTAAAGCTTGACAGTATCTTGGCTGAAGAGGATATATCGGGTTTGGGTGACCTGTATGAAATATTTCCGAGAAGCATTCCGATTAACACAAGGGTGGAATATCCGGATTCCATAAAATATTTTTATGAGTATACTCCTTGCTGGGGCGGTGATTATAACACTTACGATGTTTGTGCGGAATGGGCTCTTTCTGACGGTGATTACAGCCTGTTTAAAGATACTTTGAAAGGCGATTTTATTCTCGAGAACAGTCTGATTGAAATTAAGCACATGAGTGAAAATGAGTTGTTTGTTGATTATCTTACGCAATCCGCAAAGGAGGGAAGCGGATATAAAGTTATTCAAAAAGGCAACTGGACTCTGATTTATTATAAAGGTTACGGGCAGGTAGAATTCGACTATGTTCTTCCTGCAAACAGTGAACCTGAAGATCGTTTTGAAGATGATATTTTGTATCAAAAATCAAAAAACGAGTTTGAAATAAAAAACTGGAATGACGATAACGGAGTAAGCCGTTACAGAACCCGGTATGATTTTTTGATTTGCGCCTATAATGACAAAGAGCAAAAAGTGAGATATATTGCTTCTTCAAGCAAAGGTTTTGAAAACAGAAAAGGCGGACCGTATTATCTTTCGCTCGAATGGTAAATTAACAGTCTTGAAAAAAGCAAAAATATGATATATAATCGGTGTGGAATATCTGCACCGATTTTTATATTTTTACAGAAAAGGGAATTGGCTATGAATAAAATCACAAGTTTTACAGTTGACCACGATTTGCTGACAGAGGGCATCTATGTTTCGCGCATTGACGGTGATATCACCACTTATGATATGCGCACAAGAATCCCCAACGGCGGCGATTTTATGGACACAACAACCGCCCACAGCGTTGAGCATATGTTTGCAACGTTTGTGAGAAATTCAGAGATAAAAGACGACGTTATCTATTTTGGCCCCATGGGATGCCGCACGGGATTTTATCTGCTTGTGCGCAATGCCGATAACGCAAAGGTGCTTGAAATCACAAAGAAAATCCTTGCCGATATCATTGCATATGAGGGCGAAGTTTTCGGCAACACAAAAAAAGAATGCGGCAATTATCTTGACCTTGACCTTGAAAAGGCAAAGGAAGAATGCCGCAGATATCTCAAGGCTCTTGAAGCAGAGCAGACGTTTGAATACAAGGCATAATCAACAAGCATAAAGCATAACAAAAAGGCTTGCACGGCAACCGCTGTGCAAGCCTTTGATTATGTATTGAAATTATTTGAAGAAGCCGAGAATGATGTTGGGAATTACGTTGAGAAGGATGTTGAGAAGGTTCTCAAAGAATGCCTTGATTGCGTTGTATTCGGGGCTTACGTGAACGCTGTAATCAGCTTCAACTGTTTCAACAGCAACCCATTCTGTGCCGTTGAACTTCTGGAGCTCGTATGTAACTGTTACGATGATATCCTGAGATGTTTCGGGGGTGTCAATCTTGCCTGTGCCGCTGATTGCGTTACCTGCGATTGTGCCGTTCTGGTCTTCATAAACCCAAGCAACGGGAACGTATCTTGTGTCACCGTACTGGTCAGCTTCTGCATAGGTATCGCCCTTGATGCTGAAGTTGAAGGAGCTCTTTGCATAAATCTTGCCGTTTGTTGAGATAGTGAGAGAGCAGTTTGTTATTGCTGCTTCATAATTATCTCTCTTGTTTGTGATAACGGAAACAGCTTCGCTGATGCCGCTGGGATCCTGTGCGCCTTCTTCAAACACGTATCTTGCAACAAAATCATACTTTGTGTTTGCTTCAAGACCTGTGAAGAGACCTGTTTTGTTCCAGGTTTTGCCGCCGTCAATTGAAAACTCTGTTACAATTGAATCGCCTGCGCCAACCTTGATTGAGGTGCTGTTCTTATCAAGAAGAACGGGCTGGGGAGCTGTGCCTGCGGATGCCTTGAGAGTTGTGAGTTCAATATAAACGGGAGCGCTCTCAAGATATGTATCGTTTGCAGGATACTTTGCGTAAATAACGTATGTTGTTTCGGGTGCAAGGTTTTCAAAAACTGTTGCTGTTGCCCAAACAAGTTCGTCTGTGCTGCCCTTTACTGCGCAAGCATAAACAACGCTCTTATCAAGAGGCTTAACTTCGATGCTTGTGCCTGTAACCTTTGTGGGAACGGGAGTGGCAGGTGAATTCTGAGCAAGCTTGAGGGTAACGTTAACGGGTTCTGACTTGAAAACTACGCCTGCAACGTTGATCTTTGCTGTGATGGCATATGTTGAGCCTGCAACAAGGTTGCCGAACTTTGTGCTGCCGTCTGCAAGTGATGAAACGTCAACGCTTGCGTTGGGAGCGATTTCATACTTAACGTTGTAGGGTGTGCCGCCAAACTCAACTGCATTTGCTGCGCAGGTGATGTTTTTAACGTCGTGGTTAACAGTGATGTCTTCGTCAGCAATTTCAACAACGGGGTCAGCATCTTCTGCGCCTGTTGTTACGTCAATTGTTGCGTATTCGCCTGCAACCTCTGTGTCTGTTGCTGCAAGTCTTGCATAAACAGCATATTTTGTTTCAGCCTCAAGACCTTCAAAAATTGTTGCTGTTCTGTATTCTGCAAGAGAAGCGTCAACTGTGTCATCCTCTGCATAAGCAAGGATTGCGTATTCGCAGCCCTCGATTTCTTCGATAACGATTGTATCGGAGAAAGTGGCAAGAACGTTGATTGTTGCAGGTGCTGCGGGTGCTGCTGCGAATGCAACTGCCATACAGGAGAGGGCAATGAGCAACGCAACAACTGATGAAAGAACTTTTTTGGAAACTGTTGTGAATCTGGTCATTTCTTTATCCTCCGTCTTATTTTCCCCGTATTCGAGGATGGATGGCTACAGTATAACACATTATTTCCAAAAAGGGAATAGCCAATTTTTAACAAAGTATAAATTTTTGTTGAACGGAAGCTTTTTTATCCGTTGACAATTGCATACAACGTGTATTATATTGTATATTAATACAAACCTGAAAACGGAGATGATTTTATGACAAGACCTGAAAAAGCAAAGGAGCTTTTTGAAAACGGATATAATTGCGCTCAGGCTGTTTTTTGCGCGTTTGAAGACGTAACAGGCTTTGACCGCGAAACGGCTCTGCGTTTTTCTGCAGGCTTTGGCGGCGGAATGGGCAGACTGCGCGAGGTTTGCGGCGCCGTGAGCGGTATGACGATGGTGCTCTCTTGCGTTTATGCAAGCACAGACCCGAATGACAGCGAAAAAAAGAAGGAGCTTTATGCCCTGATTCAAAAAGCGGCTGGCGATTTCAAGGCAGAAAACGGCTCGTATATCTGCCGCGAGCTGCTTTCGCTCGGCAGCGGCGCATCTGACCCTGCTCCCGAAAAAAGAACGGAGCAATATTATAAGAAGCGTCCTTGCGGTGAATTGGTAAGGTGTGCGGCGGAAATCACGGAAAAATATCTGAATACAGGCAAATAATTTTCAAATTTATCTTGTATATGTTAAAAGAATATGTTACTATATGTTGTGCATAAATACAAAACAGGAGTGATTGAACAATGAAACTTCCCGTTGCGGTTCAGCTTTATTCCGTCAGAGACGAAATGGAGCAGGATTTTTACGGAACAATAAAAGAGATGAAAGAACTTGGCTACGACGGCATTGAATTTGCAGGTCTTTTTGGCGAAGAACCCGCAAAAATCAAGGCTTTCTGCGAAGAAATCGGCATCACACCCATTTCAGCTCACGTGCCTTATTACGATATGCTTGATGACCCCGAGAAGGTTATTGCAGATTATGCTGAAATCGGTTGCAAATATGTTGTTGTGCCCTATCTCACAGAAGAATGCAGACCTGGCACTGACGGCTTTGCCGCAACTGTTGAGGGTATCCGCAAAATCGGTGAGGCGGCAAAGAAGCTCGGTCTTCAGCTTCTTTATCACAACCACGATTTTGAGTTTGTTAAAATCGGTGAAGAATATGCGCTTGACGTGCTTTATTCAACAATCCCTGCAGACCTTCTTCAGACAGAGATTGACACCTGCTGGGTAAACGTTGCAGGCGTTAACCCAGCCGAATACGTTGAAAAATACGCCGGCAGATGCCCCGTTGTTCACCTCAAGGATTTCAAAAAGAGCGGCTCCGGTCAGGGCAAGCTCTATGACCTTATCGGCATCGATGAGGAAGAGGCTGAAGAGGAAGAAAGCTCATTCAGCTTTATGCCCGTTGGCTACGGTATGCAGGATATGCCAGCAATCCTTGCCGCTTGCGAAGATGCAGGCGCAGAATGGGTTGTTGTTGAGCAGGATAACCCTG
>JAZNDY010000179.1:0-4531 GCA_045588295.1 Acutalibacteraceae bacterium | reverse complement strand
TATAAGAGCAAATTCAGCGGCGCAGCAGTGCGCCGCTTTGCTTTTCCGTAAGAGGTTTTTATATGAATAAAACCAGCTACAAAACAATAAGAGCCGAAGCAAAGGACGAATATATAGTCAAAAAGTCACGCTTTATCGGTCACATCAAGCCTGTCACGACGCAGGAGGAAGCTCTCGCTTTTATAGCCGAGGTCAGCAAAAAGCATTGGGACGCAACCCACAACGTTTATGCTTATATTCTGCGTGAGGGCGGTGTCAAGCGCTATTCCGATGACGGCGAGCCGCAGGGCACTGCAGGTATCCCCACCCTTGACGTGCTTGAAAAAACAGGCGTAACGGACTGCGCCGTGGTTGTTACCCGTTATTTTGGCGGTATTATGCTTGGCGCAGGCGGCCTTGTGAGAGCTTATTCGCATTCTGCCTCAATTGCGGTTAATGCCGGCGGAATTGTTACCCGTGCAATGTGCGGCAGGCTCAAAGTTACCTGTGACTATTATTTTTACGGCAAACTTTCGTCGCTCGTGCCCGAAAACGGCGGAATAATTGAGGATACGATATTTGAGGATAACGTTACACTCATATTCAGAATGCCGCTTGAAATTATCGACGGCTTCAACGCAAAGCTGATTGACGTGAGCAACGGCAGATATAAAGCTGAAAAAACCGACGAATTTTTTGCGGATATGGATTGATATATAAGGAGCTGTTTAATCTGCGTAACGGCTCCTTTAATGTTTACAATTTGTTCATAATTTTCTTGCAGGAATCGACCTGTTTTTTTCGTATTAAATCTTTGAAGGGGTGAGAGTGATGAACACTATCAGAGAAAACGCCTGTTTAAGAGAAAAAGAATCCTTATCGCCAATGGCGGCACTTGCGTCAGAGAGCAAGGGCAGACTTGTTCCCGAGGAGGAATGCCCTGTCAGAACGGCTTTCCAGAGGGATAGGGACAGGATAATTCATTGCAGCTCTTTCAGAAGGCTCAAGCACAAAACACAGGTTTTTCTTTCACCTGAGGGTGACCATTACCGCACCCGTCTGACCCATACTCTTGAAGTTTCACAGATTGCAAGAACAATCGCAGGTGCGCTCAACCTTAACTGCGACCTCACAGAAGCCATCGCGTTGGGTCATGACCTTGGTCACACGCCTTTCGGTCATGCAGGCGAAAGAGCACTTAACGAGGTTTGCCCCGGCGGCTTCAAGCATTATGCCCAGAGCCTGAGGGTGGTTGACTTCCTTGAAAAAGACGGCAAAGGTCTTAATCTCACTTTTGAAGTTCGCAACGGCATAGAGCGCCACACAAACGGCGAGCAGGCGGCAACCCTTGAGGGCAGAATAGTCCGCCTTGCAGACAGAATTGCTTACATAAACCACGATATTGACGATGCAACCATAGCAGGTATTATGAGTGAGGATGATATTCCTCTTGCTATTCGCCATGTGCTGGGCACGTCAAAAAGCGCAAGAATCAACACGCTCGTTTTGAGCTGTATCAATAACAGCGAAGATGATATTAAACTTGAACAAGGCATTCAGCAGGCATTTGATGAGCTTCACAGCTTTATGTTTGCCAAGGTTTATACAAACCCTGCCTGCAAGAGCGAAGAAAAAAAGGCGGTTGAGCTTGTTCAGCGTCTTTATTATCACTTTGCAAAAAAAGCAGAAAATTTGCCGCCACAGTTCAAAGACGTGGCAGCGCGTGACGGCATAGGCGTTGCGGCCTGTGATTTTATTGCAGGTATGACGGACAGATATGCAGTCAGAGTTTTTGAAGAGCTTTACGTTCCCAAAGCGTGGAGCGAAATACATATTTTATAAAGGATGTTCAGATGAGTTTAAAAGAAACGGCTACCAGACTCATGTGCGTTGCGGTGATGCTTGCCTGCTTTTTTCAGACAGCATCTGCTGATTGGTATGACGATATCAAGCCCAACGGCACATGGTTACCGATAGAAGGTGAAAATTTTGTTGCGGACACATTTATGGGTGTGCCTGCATTATATAACGAAAGCAACAGAAATTATCAGTGCGGCGAGCTTATAATCAGATTTTATAAAGAAGCTTACGGTATTGACGTTTATCCTTATACAGGCGGCACTCCCGATTCAAACACAAGCAATTATGAATTTGTGAAAACAAGCACCCCAAAAAAGGGTGACATAATTTATGTTTCAAAAGAAATGCGCGGCTCGTCACAGGACCATTGGGCAATTGTCAAGGATTACAGTGACGGTTACATAACGATGTTTGAGCAGAACGCTGTTCATAACGGCGGTGCGGCTTATGAGAGAAAAATCAAGTATCCGTCCGATTCGTATTATATTTATACACCCGTCGGCAAGGGTGATACTCCTGACCCTGTTCTTAAAACCGCAGGAACGGTTACACCTCCGCTTCAGAATGCGAAGCCTGTTGAACCGTCAACACAAGTAACAACAAAACCTGCCGTAACTGAGCCTGTAACCGAAAAAACAACTCAGTCGGCAACAGAGGAGCCGACGGCAACAACAGTTCCCGTAACAACAGTTTCCAAAACCGAAAAGGTTTCAACTACAGTTTCACACACAAAGCCCGTAACAACCGAAACAACGCTTGCCGTTACGGATGAAGACGTTTCATCAACCTTGCCCGATGTTACAGTTCCGTCAGAGTTCAACACAACGCACAAAGCAACTCTGAAATATGAAGAATCCGTTGCCGAGTCAGAAACAGATTCCGCAAATACGGAAGAAATCAAAAAAGAAACCGTCAAAAAGATTGCCATAGCTGCGGGCGCCTGCACAATTCTTGTGGCTGTTGCTGCCGCGGTTATAGCATTGGCAAGAACAAGAAGAAAATAAAACTTGCAAATAAATGTGAAAGGAGGGCGGATTTTGAAGCTGAATGAAAGATTTATTCAGGATTTACAGGATAGAATAGATATTGACAGTGTTATATCATCATATGTCAATCTCAAGCGCAGGGGCAAAACTCTTGTCGGTCTGTGCCCGTTTCATAACGAAAAAACGCCCTCGTTCACCGTTTATCCTGACACACGCTCGTTCTATTGCTTCGGCTGCGGAGCCGGTGGCGACGTTATCAGCTTTGTGCGCAGGATAGATAACCTTGATTATATTGAGGCTGTCAAGGCTGTTGCTCAGATGGCAGGTATGCCTATGCCCGAGGACGGTTATGATGACACGCTCTCAAAAAAGAGAATGCGTCTGCTTGCGGCAAACAGAGAAGCGGCAAGATTTTTTAACGCCTGCCTTATGGAAGAAAAAAACCGCCCGGCGTTGGAATATTTTTTAAACAGAGGTCTTTCGATGAATATAATCCGCCGTTTCGGTCTGGGTTATGCACCGAACGAATGGCGTGCGCTGATTGAGCATATGCGCAGCAAAGGCTTCACGGATGAAGAACTTGTGCTTGCAAACCTTGCAAGACGTTCTGATAAAGACGGCAGGACAAGCTATTATGATAACTTCCGTAACAGGGTGATGTTTCCCATAATCGATTTGCGCGGCAACGTTATTGCTTTTGGCGGCAGAGTTATGGATGATTCAAAACCCAAATATATAAACACGTCTGATACACTTGTTTATAAAAAAAGCAACGGCGTTTTTGCGCTCAACCTTGCAAAAAATGCAAACGATAACAAGCTCATTCTTGTTGAGGGCTATATGGACGTTATTGCTCTTCATCAGGCAGGCTTCACAAATGCAATTGCCTGTTTGGGCACAGCGTTCACAAACGAGCAGGCAAACCTTCTTTCACGCTATGCAGAAGAAATTCTTATCTGCTATGATAATGATGAGGCAGGTCAGAAAGCAACGCAGAAAGCTCTTGGCGTGCTTGGCAAAACAGGAGTCAAACTCCGTGTTGTTAAAATGGAAGGCGGCAAGGATGCCGACGAAATTATCCGCAAACACGGCAAGGAGCGTTTTGATGCGCTTCTGGGCAAGGCTTCCAACAGAACGGAATACAGATTGCTTGAAGAAAGAGCAAAATATAACCTTGCAACCGATGACGGCAAGCTGCGCTTCCTTATGGCGGCAACGCAGATACTCGCCGAATGCGGAAGCATTGAATGCGATATATATGCAACAAGGCTCTCGAATGAGCTTGGTGTTAACGTTGACAGCATAAACGCACAGATTAAATCTGCAAAATCAAAGCTTCGCCGCAATGACGAAGAACGCAGACGGCGCGAGCAGGATACAATGCTCGAAAAAAGCTTTGAAGATAAAAACAACCCTGAAAGATCAAAAAATATCAGGGCCGCAAAAGCGGAGGAAACAATCATAGCCTCCTTTATGCGTAACCCCGATTTTTATAAAAAACTTAAAGACAGACTTTCGCCCGATGATTTTGTGACGGCTTTTAACCGCAGGCTTTATGAATGTCTTGCAAAAAAGCTTGAGGCAGGCGTTGACGCCGAACTCAGCCAGTTTGCGCAGCATTTCAGCCCCGAAGAAATGGATATCGTAACACGTATTTTCATTTCATCGACAACGCTGAGTAACACGGTTAAAGAATGTGAGGATTG
>JAZNDY010000178.1:0-10687 GCA_045588295.1 Acutalibacteraceae bacterium | reverse complement strand
ATTGTCTCGTTGTAAAATACCACAGCGAAATTAAACGCTGTGGTATAAATTTATTAAAGTCCTGTTTTTTCTCTGATATAGTTTCTTGCAAGAACAGCATATTCATATGGGTTAGCCTTTGCAGGGTCTTGCTCTGCTTCTACTACTACCCAACCCTCGTAGCCTGCTTCGTCAAGAATATCGAAAACGGGCGTAAAGTCGAAGTCACCGTCACCGGGAACTGTAAATGAGCCTGCACGTACACAGTCAAGGAAGCTGTAGCCTTTAACCTTTGCATCGTCGATAACGCTCTGACGGATGCTCTTGAGGTGAACGTGCTTGACTCTGTTAACGTACTTTTTGAGTACGCCGATTGCATCTTCACCCGAGAATGAAAGGTGACCTGTATCATAGAGAAGATAAACAAGGTCGGGGTCGGTGATTTCCATAAGCTTGTCGATTTCTGCTTCGGTCTGAACACCTGTACCCATATGATGATGAACGGTGAAATACATACCCTTTTCTTTTGCAAGGCGACCCATTTCGTTAAAGCCCTTTGCAATAAGAGCCCACTGTTCGTCTGTGTAAACAGGCTTGTCGCCAAAGATGCTCAGAGCTTTGCCCTGAATGGAGTTACCCTGCTCGGAAGCACCGATAACCTTTGCACCGAGTGCGTGAAGAAAATCTCTGTGCTTGATAAAAGCTTCGATGGTTGCTTCATAACCGTCTGAAAGAAGAAGTGATGAGAACCAGGCGTTGCAGATGCGAAGACCTCTTACGTCGAGCTTATGCTTGAGCGTTTCAACGTCTTTGGGGTATTTGTTGCCGATTTCGCTGCCCTTAAAGCCGCTGAGAGCCATTTCGCTCACGCACTGTTCAAAGGTGTTTTCTGCACCGAGGTCGGGCAGGTCGTCATTTGTCCAAGCAATGGGAGCTATTGCAAGGCTGACTTTATCTTTGTTAAGCATAATATATTCCTCCGTTTATCAGTAAAGTCTTGCTTTTTCTATGTTTGCCTGCATATCTTCGTATGCAGCCTGAACTCTTTCGCTTGTTGAAACCTCAGCAACGCCGACTCTCCACCAAGCGTCGTATCCGTCACTCATACTGCCGTGAACAACCTTGATATCAAACAGGCAGGGAACAGTCTGTTCTTTTGAATCCTTGATTGCGTCGCGAAGCTCTGCAACGTTTGTTACTGTGTATGCCTTGCAACCGTAGCCTTCTGCGATTTTTGCAAAATCAACGGGAACAATTGCGCCGTCAAGCATACCTGTGAGTGGGTTTCTTGCCTGGAATCTTGTGCCGAATGTATCTGTGCCCTGGTTGTTCTGCAGGTTTTCAATGCAGCCCCAACCGGAGTTGTCAAAGAGCATAACGTTGATTTTTGTGCCCTCTGCAACAGCAGTGTAAAGCTCGCTGTGAAGCATCAGGAAACTGCCGTCGCCAACCATTGTGTAAACTTCTCTGTCGGGCTCTGCAAGCTTAACGCCGAGCGCGCCGCAGATTTCATAACCCATACAGGAGAAACCGTATTCCATATGATATGTTTTAGGCACGGATGATCTCCAGAGTCTCTGCATACAGCCGGGAAGGCTGCCTGAAGAACCGATAACAACAGAGTTTTTGTCAATCAGCTTGTTGATTTCACCGAGAGCTCTTGTCTGCGAAAGACCTTCCTGCAGATAAACGCTGTAGCAACGGTCCATTTCTTTAACGTAATCGTCTTTTGCCTGAGCAACTTCGTCGCCCCAGTTGCTGTAATATTCACGCAGAGAAAGTGCGCCCATAATGTCAAGCAGAGCAGTTTTTGCGTCGGCAATAACCGAGGTTGCATCCATCTTGAATGCATCAAACGAGCAAACGTTAATGGAAAGCATCTTGCAATCAGGGTTCTGGAAGCCCCATTTTGATGCTGTTGTGAAGTCTGTAAGACGTGTACCGACAGCGATGATAAGGTCAGCCTGTTTAGCAAGAACGTTTGCTGCAGCACCGCCTGTTACGCCGATGCCGCCCATGTTAAGCGGTAAATCCCAGCGGATATTACCTTTGCCTGCCTGTGTTTCGCCAATCGGAATGTTGAATTTTTCAGCAAAGAATTGAGCGGTTTCCCATGCTTCTGAATATGTAACACCGCCGCCAACAACGAGCAAAGGCTTTTCGCTTCTCATAATTGCTGCAACAGCAGCTTCAATCTCACGCTGTGTGGGTGAACGGCGGTCAAGATACCAAACTCTCTTTTTGAGGAAATAATCGGGATAATCAAATGCTTCGCCCTCAACGTCCTGCGGCATTGCAAGGCAAACGGCGCCTGTTTCAGCAGGGTCGGTGAGAACACGCATTGCGTTAAGGCAAGCGGTCATAAGCTGTTCGGGTCTTGAAATTCTGTCCCAATATCTGCAAACAGCCTTGAATGCATCGTTAGCGGTAACCGTGTAGTTTGTGGGCTGTTCAATCTGCTGAAGAACGGGGTCGGGCTGGCGGCAAGCGAAGGTGTCACCGGGCAGAAGCAGCAAAGGAATGCGGTTTGCTGTTGCTGTGCCTGCGGCTGTTACCATATTGAGCGCGCCGGGGCCGATTGATGAGGTGCAGGCAATAATCTGGCGGCGGTTTTTCTGCTTTGCAAAAGCTATTGCCGCGTGAGCCATACCCTGCTCATTTTTGCCTTGATAAAATTTGAGGTTGTGTCCGCCCTGCTCAAGAGCCTGGCCGATACCTACAACGCATCCGTGGCCGAAAATGCCAAAGATGCCGTCAACAAATTTTGTTTCGACTCCGTCAAAGCTGATGTACTGGTTATCAAGGAATTTAACAAGAGCCTGTGCCATTGTAAGCTTCATTTTATTTTTCTCCTTCGCGGTTATTTGATAGGCGGCCACATCTTTGCTTCGTTTTCGCTCTCTGTTACCCAAAGATGTTCAGGCACAAAAGTGGGGGTGATATAAGGGTCACCGTCAAGATGTCTGATAACCCAGAGATACCACAGAGCATAGCCGGGTGCAGTGGTCTGGGGGTGGGTTTCTTTTTCTGTGATGAAAACGGTTGAGTTCTGATGTGTTTTAACAACGTCTTCGCCAAGCTCTGCAAAGCCGTAGCCGTTTTCAGGGTTGAATTTATAAAAATAAATTTCAGGCTGAGGATGCCAGTGGGGAGGATAGCTGGACCATTTGCCGGGGTAGCCGATAACCTCACCAAGCACAAGGTTTGAATAAGGTGCGTTTGAATAGTCAAAAACAGTGCGCACAATTCTGGTTGAAGCTTCGCGCATAGTGCCTGCGCCTCTGTTTTCGCTTCTGCATTCTTCAGGCGTATAAAGCTTTGAAGGGAATGTGCGTTCGTTTTCTGTTCTTTGAATAACAATCTCAACGTCGCTTGCCGCTGTGAAAGTAACTTTAACGTTGTTTGCAACGTGAAGCACCCAAGGCTCATAGTCAAAGCAATTGGGGCGGTTAACGCTCACGGAGTTGCCTTCCCATTCAAAAGTCATTTCACCGCTGATAAGGAGATACGCTCTTTCAAGAGGAAGCTCCTCGGCAAAAACGTCACCCTTTTTCATTTTAAGAATGCTGAAATCCATAAGGGAGTTATGGATTTTGTCATCAATTGTGGTGATTTCGTGATAGCCGTAGTCATAAACCTGCGGACCCCTTATATGTTTCATAAACCGTCCTTTCCAAGGTCAAAGACCTCATTTGCCGTATTTTATTATATATATAAAACATTATAAACCATATATAATGACTTTTCAAGCAGTTTTCTCCAAATAAGAAAAAGAAAATATTAAAATTTTTCTCAAAAGGGGTTGACAACTTCGAATAAATAATATATTATATTGGAGCGTCAAAAAACGCAGACAAACTTAATATGATCCATTAGCTCAGTCGGTAGAGCACTTGACTTTTAATCAAGGTGTCCGGAGTTCGAATCTCCGATGGATCACCAAAAATCGCTTCGCAACAACAGTTGCGGAGTGATTTTTTTAAAACAGGAGATTCGAACGACTGACAGTCCATGTGCGGCGGTTTGCCGCAGGCAGAGCCGCACGGATATAAAAACGAATCTGCGCTTGGTTTTTATGTTCAGTTATGCCTGATACAGACAATTTATATCAAATGACGGATTTTGGGCAAATAAAAAAGTTTGCACATTGTTTAATACGCTTTTTAATGCTAAAATTGGTCACACAAAGTTTAAATGTATATTAATAGTTAAACGGAGGGCGTTCAGATGAAAAAACCTGCTCAAAAGAGCTATGATCTTATCCCTGCACAGGATATGATTCAGTTTATGCTCAAACACAGCTTTTTCCATAAACAAGTTACTCAGATTCCCGAGTCGATGATTGTTAAAAAAGATCTAGATTTCAAAATAATGGAAAAGGCATTTAATATTGAAATTGAAAGGAACGACTGTCTTCGTCTTCGCTTTTTCAAAGAAAAAGGCAAAATCAAGCAATATTTTGTTGATGAATATAAGGTTGAAAATATACCTGTTTTTGATTTTTCTTCTGACGATGAGCGCCGGTCCGTTTTGGGCGCAGATGCGCAGAAACCCATCAGAATGCTTAAAGGCGAAACGTTCAGAATTAAATTTTTTCGTATGAACGACGGCAGATGCGGCGTTTTTCTTAACGTTCACCATCTTGTTATGGATAATGCGGCCGTGTTTATTTTCTTTGCAGACCTTTTTGCGATTTATGACCATCTCACAACCGGTGCGGATATGCCCAAGCCTCTCGGCAAATATGAGGATATTATCCAGAAAGAACTTGCCTACGTTGCAAACCCTGAAAACCTGAAAAAAGAAGAACAGGCTTACAGAGAGTATATGGAAAAAGACGGCGAGCCTCTTTATCTCGGCGTTGAAGGTCCCAGGCATCTTGAGGCTGAGCGCAAAAAGAAAAAGAACCCCAACATCAAAGCTCCCTCACTTTTTGACCCGATTCATGATAAGGCTGAGGTAACAAGGCACAGCGTAAACCTTGAAGACAGCGAAAAGATTTTTGAGTTTATGAAAGAAAACAACGTTGGCGGCGAATGTCTTGTTCAGCTTGCAATGCGCCTTCACGTTTCCAAAATCAATAACAGGCATAACGATACGTATTTTATTGTTCTTTGCCCCAGAAGACGCACTCTCAAAGAAAAGCGTGCAGGCGGCAATCTTGCCGTTCCGCTTCCGTGGAGAATTGTTCTGCCCGAAGATACAACCTTTATGGATGCCCTCAAGAAAATGCAGGAGATTCAGTTCTGGGCGTTCAAACACCAGGATTATCCTTATCTTGAATACCGCAAGCTTCAGCGTGATATGTATAACTATCCTGCCGCTGCAGGTGCATCAACAATGATGTTCTCTTGGTTCCCGATTGTTGAAAATTCGATGAACAACTGGGAATATGATTTTGAGGCATATTCTCTCGGCAGATATATTATGGTTATTTATACTTTCGCAAGAAAAGATGCCGCAACAGGCTGCCTTAATTTCTCCTGTATGCACAGAACCAAATATGTTACCGCAGAAGAGGTTAGAGCTCTTCACGTTGCTACAGAAAAAGTGCTTAAACTCGGTGTTGAGAATCCCGATATGACTCTCGGCGAGATTATGGACAGAATTTAATTTTTTAATCCCTCTCACAAACGAGAGGGATTTTTTTATAAAATATATTGCATTGGTAAAGATGTTTTGTTACACTGAAAATGCAACTGAACGTTACGGAGGTGTTGACTGTGGATAAAGTGAGAATCGGCATTATGGGTGCCGGCAGAGGTATGAATATTGCTGAAAATCTTGCTTTGCTTGGCTGTGAAATCGTTGCTCTTTGTGAAAACAATCCTCAGAGAGCTGCGTGGGGGCTTAAAGAAAGCGGAGTGGATATTCCTGTTTATGAAAGCTTTGACGAGTTTCTGAAACTGGATATGGATGCGGTTGTGCTTGCAAACTATTTTCACGAGCACGCACCTTATGCAATCAAATGCTTTGAAAAGGGAATCCACGTTTTGAGCGAATGCATCAGCAACGGCACAATGGCAGAAGGCGTTGAGCTTTTGCGTGCGTTTGAAAAAAGCAATTCAATTTATATGCTTGCAGAAAACTATCCGCAGATGAAGTTTAACCGTGAAATTAAAAGAGTGTGTGACGGCGGAACTCTGGGTAAAATTCTTTATGCAGAAGGTGAATATAACCACCCCGCCAATCTTTATGATACTGAATTCTTAAAGTATTATATATATTTTGAGAAACATTGGAGAAACCTGTTGCCTCGCGCTTATTATGTAACACATTCTCTTGCTCCGCTTATGTGGGCAACGGGAGCAACGCCAAAAAAAGTCAGCGCAATGGCTACCTTTGCACCTTATGAAGAAAAAGCGAGCGCCAGACTGGTTGGTGACAGGGCTGCAATTATTACAACCTTTAATGATGACGGATCAGTTTTCAAGGTTTCGGGATGCGCGGCTTTCGGTGCGCATCATAATGCTTACCGTGTTTGCGGCACGAACGGGCAAATTGAAAATCTGCGCGGTATGGACGGCAAAATTATGCTTCGTTACAGTGACTGGGCAATTCCCGAGGGCAGGGAAGAGGTTAACCTCTATGAGCCGTCGTGGAATGATAAGGATGAGGAACTTATTGAAAAAAGCGGTCACGGCGGAGGTGACTATATCGTTGCCAGAATGTTTCTTGATTGCATCAAAGAGAGCAGACAGCCTGAACATCCTTATGACGTTTATTCTGCAGTTGCTATGTCATCCGTTGCAATCCTTGCTCACCGTTCGGTTCTTAACGGCGGCACTTATGACGTTCCTGATTTCCGTTCTGAAGAAGTTCGTAAGCAGTATGAAAATGACAGGGAAACACCTTTCTACGGCTCTGACGGCAGTAAGCCGACCGTTCCGTGCTGCTCGGTAACGGATTACCGTCCCACCGAAGAACAATTAAAAAATTATTATGAAGCGCTGAAAAACTGAAAGACATAAAAAGACCCTCACTCCGTCAGAGCGAGGGTCAGATTTTTTATTAAAGGTTGTAATATTTATCGAATTCTGCAGGATGAGGAATCTTTGCAAGTTCTGCGCATTCAGCACGCTTTGCTTTGATGAAGTTTGCAAGAAGCTCTTTGGGGAAAACTCCGCCTGCTGTAAGGAAGTCGTTATCTGCTTCAAGTGCGTCAAGAGCATCGGGGAGAGAGGTGGGAAGCTGTGTAAGCTTTGCCTTTTCTTCATCTGAAAGGTGATAGAGGTTGAAGTCGTAGGGACCCCAGCCGTTTGCATGAGGATCAATCTTGTTCTTAACGCCGTCAAGACCTGCCATAAGGATAGCTGCATAGCAGAAATAGGGGTTGCAGGTTGCATCGGGGTTGCGAAGCTCAAAACGGCGCTTGTCAGGGCTCTTTGCATAAGCAGGGATTCTGATAACTGCACTGCGGTTTGAGGTTGCATAACCAACGGTAACGGGAGCTTCAAAGCCGGGAACAAGTCTCTTGAAGGAGTTTGTGCTGGGGTTGGAGATAGCGCAGAGTGCGCCGATGTGCTTAAGAAGACCGCCCATGAAGTAATGAGCTGTTTCGCTCAGGTGTGAATAACCGTTATCGTCAGAGAATACGGGCTGACCGTCCTTGAAAAGAATCATATGAACGTGCATACCGCTGCCTGCTTCGCCGTAGATGGGCTTGGGCATAAATGTTGCGGTTTTGCCGTATTTGAGTGCTGTGTTGTGGATGATATATTTAATCATCATTGAAGCATCTGCCATATGAACAACTTCGCCAAGCTGAGGCTCGATTTCATACTGTCCTGATGCAGCAACTTCAGGGTGATGATAGTTGATTTCAATGCCTGCATCTTTCATGTGCATGCACATTTCACTGCGGCACTCATATGAGGTGTCAAAAGGCTTTGCAATGTGGTAATTCTTCTGCTTGGGAACAACAACACCGAGACCGTCTGTGTTGGAATTCCAGTATGACTGGCTTGCATCAACACTTGCGGCAATGTTTTTGCCTTCAACGCTCCATCTTACGTCGTCAAAAAGATAAAATTCAAATTCGGGCAGAATCTTCATTTCATCTGCAATGCCGCTTTCTTTCATATATTCAACCGCAGCGCGGATGATGTTTCTGGGATACTGGGCGAGGGGACGGTTTTCGGGAGAGTCGATAATCATAGCGTTACCGGTCATTGAAAGTGAGGCAATGCTGCAGAAGGGGTCAATAACAGCTGTGTCGGGGTCGGGGATAAATACCATGTCACTCTTTTCAACAACAGCGTAGCCATAGTTGGAAGCATCAAAGCCGATGCCGCTCTTCATTGTGTCTTCAGAAAAGTTTTCTGCAGGGATGGTAACGTGTCTGTACTGACCGTTGATATCAACCATCTTGAAGTCAACCATCTTGATATCGTTTTCTTTGATGATGTTCAAAACATCCTGAATGCTTTTTGCCATAAGAGTCTCTCTCCTTTAATCTGAATTTGCCGTGAAGCAATTACCACCAAACAGTATAACAATAATTTTTTAATTAGTCAATTGTCAAATACAGAAAATAAACCGAATATTTTTGCTTTTATTGTTGAATTTTTTAATGCCCTATGATATAATTTATCATAATTTGTGAAAACGGAAAATAATTTGATTTTACCGTTTTAATTAGAAGGAAGTGTATTTATGATTTGTCCCGTTTGTGCGTCATCAATCAGAGATGGTCTTAAGTTTTGCCCCAAGTGCGGCAATCCCATTGTTTCAGCTTCATATCAGGAACCCGTTCAGCAGGCATATCAGGAACCCGTTCAGCAGGCATATCAGGAACCCGTTCAGCAGGCATATCAGCCTCCCGTAAACGATTATCAGGCACCCGTTAACAACTATCAGCCTCCCGTAAATGATTACCAGGCACCTGTTAACGATTATCAGCCTCCCGTAAATGATTACCAGGCACCCGTTAACGACTATCAGTCTTACGCCGGTGATTATAATTATGGAGTCAACGAAGCAGTGGAGGCAAAGCCTGCAAGTAAAGGCGCAAAAATTGCCGGCTTAGTTTGCGGTATTCTTGCCCTTGTAACAGGTGTTTGTGCACTGTTGGTTGGTTGTATTCCGCTTGTTGGTATATATATCGGTGCTTTTATGGGCTTTTTTGGTATTATCCTTGCTGTGGTTTCACTGGTTCTTGCCAAAAAAGGAAACGGCAACAAAGGTCTTGCTATCGGCGGTCTTGTTTGCTCAATTATCTCAGTGGCTTGGATTGCTTTAATATTCATCTTCGGCCTCATCGGTTTTGGCGGTTCTCTTTTAAGCGAACTGTCAATCAGTCTTCTTTAAAGAACGATAATGCGTTCTGCAGTGTAGACGACTTTTGCTTTTGTGTTAATTAATTGCGGCAAAGCTTTGTTTGACTTTGCCGCACACATAAAATGAAAGGAAGAAACCACTATGTTCTGTCCGTATTGTAATTCTGAAATCAATGACGGTCTTAAATTCTGCCCCAAGTGCGGCAGTCCTGTTGCTTCTGCATCTAATCAGCAGTATCAGGATCCTTATCAGCAGCAGTATCAGCAGCCTCCTGTTTTCAATCAGGCACCTGTTCAGCCTATGCAGTTTTATTCTGAACAGCCTCAGGCAGATAACAGAGTTCCCGGTAAGGGCTTAGGTGTTGCTTCAATGGTTCTCGGCATTATCGCCTTTGTTTTCTCTTGCTATCTGTATCTCAGCTTGCCTTTGGGTCTTACCAGCCTTATCCTTGGTGTTGTAGGTCGAATAAAGGCTAAATCTGCAGGTAAGAAAAACGGATGTGCAACAGCCGGTATTATTTGCTCCATTCTTGCCTTGGCATGGGTTATACTGTTAGCTTTAGGTATTGGCAGTATGCTTGGCCTCAGTTTTATGGAAAGTATGTAAACTTGATTGTTAAAAGCAAACACTCTTGCAACCTATTGTTGCAAGAGTGATGTTGCTTATTGTTGTTTTTTTGAAGTCGGAAGGAAGTGTGTTTATGTTTTGTCCTGTTTGCGGTTCAGAAGTCGGTGACGGCGTTCAGCTTTGCCCTATTTGCGGTTATCAGATTCCGCAGGATTCTCAGCAAAAAACGCAAGAACCTCCCGTGCAACCTGTTCAGGTTTATTATGACCCGAGCGAAAAACACGTTATCGCAACCCAAATCAAAGAGGACAAGTCAACGCCCGCCCTCGGTGCAGGTATCGCATCAATGGTGTTCGGTATATTTGCCATTCTCACTTTTTGCGTTGCGCCTGTTTCGATTTTTTGTGCGGTAATCAGCGTTTTCTTTGGAGTGATTGCAAACGTTGTTGCGAGTATCAAACATAAAAAGAACGGTTTTGCTGTTGCAGGCGTTACCTGTTCACTGATAGTTCTTTTGGTGTACGGTGCTTTTTTTATTTTCGGTGTCAGCGTTACTGAATTCTTGAATTGATGTGATTTAAAGTGAATCTGAATTTCATAAAAAGCAAAAAAGCTTTGCTGTTTATTGACGTTGCAGTGATTTTTGTTGCTGTTTTATTGCCGATAGTTGCAGGTAAGCTGCTTGACGGCAACGGCAGAGAGTGTTCTTTTGTTGAAAACCTCGGCATTTTGTGTCCCAGCTGCGGCGGTACAAGATGTGTGTTTAACTTTTTCAGCGGCAGATTTGTTGCGGCGTTCGGCTTCAATCCTTATATCTTCTGCTCAATCATTTATGCTTTTGCTTGTTTTTTGGTGCTTAACG
>JAZNDY010000177.1:0-2239 GCA_045588295.1 Acutalibacteraceae bacterium | reverse complement strand
CGCAGGACGGATACGTTAAAAACATATGCGGCGAATGCGGCTATGCCGAAACCGAAGTTATCCCCGAAACAGGTCATACGCCAACAGGCTGGGTTTATAACGCACGTTATGTTTACCACAAAAACTGCTCTGTTTGCGGTTTGGTTCTTGAAAAAAATACCATTTGGTGGTCAAGGGATGACAACAGGTTGAAATTAAGCAGAACACAGAATTATGAGTATGACACATATGTTTATGGCAACGAAGGTAAACAATTCCCCGTTGATTTTAATTTTACATCTTCAGATGAAAATGTTGTAACAGTTGAAATCAACGAACATAGTGGCAGAGTTTTCTTTAACGCTGTCGGTTTAGGCGAAGCAACCATTACGGTCACCATAGACGGCACGGATATTTCAAGAGTTATTCATGTTACAGTAAGTCCGCGCAGACATCGTATTGTGTGGTATGTTAATGGCGAAAGAATCAATACATATACTCTTTGTGAAGGTGATCCGATTTCTGTTCCCGAAGACCCAACGTTGGAAGGATATGAATTCGTCGGTTGGTCACCCGAAGTTCCCGAAATAATGCCCTCTGATTACGGAAGCGGCATGGTTACTTTCAACGCGATTTTCAACAAGGTCACAAAATCCGAAAACTTTGACGTTTACGCTTCCTATGCACCCGAAGCCTTTGATGAAGAAGTAACTCTCGATGTTGCTGAAATTCAGGGCGACAGAGAACCCGGCGGCGTTTATATGGTTGAGGGCGAATACTATGACCAGATAGGTCTTTATAACATCAAAGCCGTCAATAAAAATTCAGAGGTTGTTCAGCCTAACGACGGATATAAAGTAAAAATCAGGCTTGCAATCCCCGAAGCTTATAAAAACAGAAGCTCATTTGTTGTTTACCACCGCTTTACGGGCGGCGGCAGAGAGCAGCTTTCAACCGCCGCAGGCACAATCAGGGTTGAAAACGGCTATCTTGTTTTTGAGGTCAGCAGCTTCAGCGAATTTGAGGTTTTGGCTTCAGCTGCATATATCAAGGTTTCAGCCCCTCCGTCAAAAACAACTTATTATTACGGCGAAGCACTTGACCTGAGCGGCATCAGGCTGGTATATATTGACGGCAAGGGCAACACCAAAACAATAACCAACACCTCTTTGCTCACCGTTACAGGCTTTGACAGCGAAAAAACAGGCAAGCAGACCGTTACTGTCAGATACGGTCAGCACAGCGACACCTTTGAGGTTGAGGTCAAATATAACTTCTGGCAATGGCTGCTCAGAATTCTGTTTTTTGCATTTATAAGATTCTGATTTAAATAAACAAGAAGCTGCCCCGATTTTGCTCGGAGCAGCCTCTTGTTTTATGTTCAGAAAGGAGACAAGAAGGAATATTCTTGGTTATGCGATGGCAGCAGTTGCGGTAAAGTTCAGTAATTGTTTGCGGTTAACTTACCCTCTGATATTTTCTCTTTTAACTTACCCTCTGTTTTATCCTCAAAGCTCAACAATGGCGGTGCTTTATGCCGCATTGTGTGTAGCCTGCACGCTGTGGCTGACAACCGCAACGTTTTCCGAAACCGTTACTGTTTTTGATTCTTTGCCCTCGGCATTCAAGGGCACTGCATTTATAAGTGTGAGCACAACAACCGCAACTGCAATAATTGCCATCATTATTTTAATGCCGAAGCTGTCGCTTTCCTGTTTGGTTGTGTTAACTGCTGTTTCTTTGGTTTCCACCGTGTTTTTCTCCTTCGCTGTTGTTTTATGCCTTTATCATACACCGCATATTTTCGGCGCCGTAATCGCGGTTTTACCTTTTTAAAACGGCGGATTTCAGGCGTATTCAAAAGCGATTTTATAAAAAAGTTAAAATTTATAATTATTTTATAGACTTTTTAATTTTTTAGTGTTATTATAAAATATATATTATTACTTAAGACGAGAGGTTTTTATATGTTTTGTATCAACTGCGGCAAAACGCTTGACCCTTCGATGCAGGTTTGCCCCGTTTGCGGAACCAAGGTTGTTTTGCCTGACGGTTTTGAAACGCAGAGCAAGGCTGAAATAGATTTTGATATGCTTGTTGGCGAAAAAACAGTTGCTGCCGACCATTCTGCCATTGCGCGCAAAGCAGCAGCCGCTGCAAACGCAAACACAGCAGACGATGCTCCTGTGGCAGAGCCTGCGCCTGTTCCTGTTATGCAGGATACAGTTCCGCATTCACCCACAGGGTTTGACCTTAACGG
>JAZNDY010000176.1:0-2658 GCA_045588295.1 Acutalibacteraceae bacterium | reverse complement strand
AAAAAATAATCAAACTGTCCTAAACAAAGTTTCTGTGGAATAAGCTGAAAGAATGTGATATAATCAGTTCGACAAATAAGAATTTGTGGAGGTAATTATGAGATTTAAAAAACAAATTTCATTGCTTCTTTGTGTTGTAATGGTATTTTTATCCGCTACACTCTCATCTTATGCTTCTGACGGAACAAACGCAGGCACACCTGCAATAATAAACACAGCGGAAGAAATCACAGGCTTAGTTATCAATTATTTTGCAAAATTGATCAACAACATCAAAGGCACAGATGAAACTGCTATACCCCCTGCAGCGGTAAATCCTCACTCGTGGATTGAATATAACGGCGAACCGATTGAGAATCCCGAACAGAGATTGAACGCAGAAACATGGGTTGCAAATGAAATTGCTCTTGAAAGCAAAAAATCATATACCAACCCGTTCAATGACGTTGATGTGGAACTTCACCTTTGGGGCAACGGCAGACTTTATAAAATCCCTGCTTTCTGGGACGGTGGTAATGTCTGGAAAGTCCGGTTCGTTTGTCCCTCCGAAGGTAATTGGCATTTCAAGACCGTCTGCACGGATGCCGAAAACACTTCGCTTGACGGCAGAACAGGTGCTGTTATCTGCACCGGATACAGCGGTGAGCACGATATTTATAAGCACGGTTTTATCACAACAAACGCAGGTGAAAAGTATTTCACTTATGACGACGGAACACCGTTTTTCTGGCTCGGTGATACTCATTGGAGTCTTGGCGACGAAACTGTTGATATGGTTGAAACAATATGTAAAAAGCGTGCTTCACAGGGTTTTACCGTGTATCAGAGTGAACCCATCGGAGCAAAGTTTGATTTTACAAACGGCATAACCGAAGAGGATATGGCAGGTCTTGCGGACTATGATGAAAAGTTCCGCATTATTGCAGAAAACGGGTTCGTTCACGCAAATGCACAGTTTTTTTTCTCCTATTTTATTGAGCCCCTGATTTCAAACAACGGCGGTTTCAACGGCAATGAGCCGTCTGATTCTGCAAAAGCTTACCTTGAAAAAGTCAGCCGTTACTGGGTCGCAAGATACGGAGCTTATCCCGTTGTCTGGACACTCGGTCAGGAAGTTGACAATGATTTCTATTGGAGCGAAACAAACCATCCCGAATGGGGATTGGATAACAACCCTTACAAGCTTGTTGCGGAGTATTTAGCAAAACACGATGCATATGACCATCCGCTTTCTGCTCATATGGAAAACGTCGGTTCAACGTCGGTTTACGGCAACGGTGAGGGAGCAACGGATAATTGCAAGGTTTATTTCAAAGATGCAATGCCGTCCTGTTTCAGAGATATAAAAGCACACAATTTCTATGCCGTTCAATGGCACACCGACAAAACAGAGCAAAGCGATTTCCGAATTGAAAAAGACTGCTGGTATAACTCACAAGGCAAACCCGCAATCAATTATGAAGGCCAGTATTGCTATCTCTGGACAAAGAACTTCGGTTCAAGAATGCAGGGCTGGACAGCGTATCTTAACGGCATGTACGGCTACGGTTGGGGCGGTCACGATACCTGGAGCTACCTCAATGTTTATGATGAAGAAAACGACAGCTCCGACGGCGTTGACACAATAACGAGCGAAGAAAAAATCAATGCAACCTGGCAGGATGCGCTCGAATACGAGAGCTCATATCAGGTCGGATATATGCGAGATTTCCTTGAAAACACAGAATGGTATAATCTTATTCCCAGATTTGACAACAAGGCATATTTCGTTCCCGCAAACAATGTTTATTATGTTTATGCAGGCAACGAAGATAACACCGAAATCGTTATTTATTTCTATTCGTTCACCGATGAAACCGTTGCGCAGAATGTAAACACCAAGTTTTACGGCGGAATAAAAACGGGTACAATCGGAAGCCTCGTTCCGAACGGAAGATATACCTATCAATGGTTCAACCCCATCAGCGGTGAATTTTCCGAAGAATATGAATTTACCGCTACAAGATTCGGCACATATTATATCGGCGACAGACCGCAGGCAACCGATATGGCTCTGCGCATAAGAGCTGCCGATAAATTCTGAACGAGTAATCGTATCTGCTAAATTCCAATTTGTCAAAAAGTTCGGAAAATAAGAATTTGCGGAGGTTCCAATGGAAATATTAAAATTTGATTTGAATAGCCCGGGCAACAAATTTAAAATTCTTAATGCGACTAACGGCGGACCTTGGCACAGAAGGCATGCAAATGACCAATTCCGCAGTAATTTTGAGGATTATAAGTCAGCGCGGATTCCATACAGCAGGAATCACGATTCTGCTGTTTGCGGCATTTACGGCGGTCCGTACAGCCATGATATTACATGCATTTTTCCTGATTTCGATGCTGACCCTTATGACCCTGCATCCTATGATTTTGCGTGTACGGATGAAAGTATTTTAGTTTGTCTTGATGCAGGCACCGAAACATTTTTCAGATTAGGTCAGACAATTGAGCATCAGATAAAAAAGCACGGCACCGTTCCGCCTGAGGATTTCAAAAAATGGGCTGTTATCTGCGAACATATTATCCGACATTACAATGAGAGTTGGGCAGATGGCTACAAACTCAACATTAAATACTGGGAAATCTGGAACGAAGCTGATCTTGACCCTGACG
>JAZNDY010000175.1:0-2326 GCA_045588295.1 Acutalibacteraceae bacterium | reverse complement strand
ATTCATTTGCAAGAACCTATCCCATAAAGGGCGATGAGATGTTTGATAAACCCTCACAGGGCACAATCAACTATATCACGGGCAACGGCGGCGGAAACATCTATCATTCCAACGCACGCAAAATCTGGCACAGCGCATTTTTCCCGCAGGAAGAAAGAATGGGCGCATATACCCTTGTTGAAATTGACTGCAACGTTCTCACCGCAACAACCTATATGGAAGACGGCAGAATCGTTGATATGCTCACAATCGATAAGGATAAAGACCTTATTCTGCCTCACGCACTTGCACCCGTTTATGACTGGACGAAGATGGCTTTCAAGGGCGATATGCTTGAACTGATTGCAAGAGAGCTTTATGCACAACAGAAAAACGGCATATGGTACGCCCCCTTCGGCGTTATCATTCAGTATATCGGCGGCAAGGTTATCAAAGAAAAAGACACGCTTTATTGCGAAGCCTATGGCCATCACGCGCTTTTCACCCTCGGCAGTAACAAAGCTATGACTGACCTTGGTACGGTTGAAATGGCAGGCGAAGCATATTTTGAGAGAAATCAGCTTTATATTCCCGTTGGTGACTGCGCAAAGATATTTGAAATGGAATGGTACCACGCAAAAAGAAACAACTTTATCAACTTTAACACACCGAGCGAAGATAAACCGTTATATAAACACCCTGCAGAATAAAAGGAGAAATAAAAATGCTCTACAAAAAGAATTCAGCTCCCGAGCTTACGCAGGAGCTTTTCAGAAACCCCACTTGCGAATACAGAGGCACGCCTTTCTGGGCATGGAACAGCGACCTTAAATCAGAAGAACTTCAGTGGCAGATTGAGGTTTTCAAAGAAATGGGTCTTGGCGGCTTCCATATGCACGTTCGCACAGGTATGTCCACCAAATATCTTTCAGACGAGTTTATGCAACTCATCAAAGACTGCGTTAACAAAGCTGACCGCGAAGAAATGCTTGCCTGGCTTTATGATGAAGACCGCTGGCCTTCAGGTGCCGCAGGCGGACTTGTTACAAAAGACGAAGAAAACAGAGCAAGATGCCTGCTTCTCACAACCGAACCCTGTGACAACGTTGAGGTTGAAAAAGCCGACCTTATCGATTCAAGAGCAGAGGGCGGCAGAAGCGGCAAAGGCTATCTCGTTGCTTGCTATGACATTGTGCTTGATGCCGACGGTTGCCTTGCAAGCTATGATATGATTGGCGAAAACGATGAGGCAAAGGGTACAAAATGGTATGCCTATCTTAAGATTCACGCCCCCTCATCCTGGTATAACAACCAGACTTACCTTGACACTCTCAACCCCAAGGCAGTTGCACGCTTTGTTGAGGTTACCCACGAAAAATATAAAGAAAAAATCGGCTCCGATTTCGGCAGAGTTGTGCCTGCAATTTTCACAGACGAGCCGCAGTTCACACGCAAAAAGCAGCTCCCGAATTCAACCGATAAATCCGACGTTCTTCTGCCCTGGACAGACGATATCCCCGAAACATACAAAGCACAGTACGGCAGCGACATTATCCCCACAATCCCCGAGCTTTTCTGGGATTTGCCCGATAACAAGCCCTCGCTCGCGCGCTACCGTTATCACGACCATATTTCAGAAAGATTTGCCTGTGCTTTTGCCGATACCTGCGGCAAATGGTGCAGAGAAAACGGCATCGCTCTGACAGGCCATATGATGGAAGAACCCACCCTCGAGAGCCAGACAGCCGCCCTCGGCGACGCTATGCGCTCCTACAGAGGCTTCGACCTGCCCGGCATTGATATGCTCTGCGCAAGCTTTGAATTCACAACCGCAAAGCAGGCACAGTCAGCCGTTCATCAGTTCGGCTATGAGGGTATGCTCTCCGAGCTTTACGGCGTTACGGGCTGGGACTACGATTTCAGAGGCTATAAGCTCCACGGTGACTGGCAGGCTTGCCTTGGCGTAACAATCCGTGTGCCCCACCTTTCCTGGGTTGCAATGGGCGGCGAAGCAAAACGAGATTATCCCGCCTCAATTCATTATCAGTCACCCTGGTATAAAAAATTCTCATACGTTGAAAACCATTTTGCAAGAGTCAACACCGCTATGACAAGAGGTAAGCCTGTTGTTAAGGTCGGCGTTATCCACCCTGTTGAAAGCTATTGGCTCCATTGGGGTCCCAACGATAAAACAGACCTTATCAGAAGCTCGATGGATGAAAAATTCCTCAACCTTGCCGAATGGCTTCTCAAGGGCAGCGTTGATTATAACTATATCAGCGAATCGCTTCTGCCCGAGCTTTGCGAAAACGGCTCTGCTCCCCTCAAGGTTGGCAAGATGGAATAT